>CAILTZ010000330.1 GCA_903837255.1 uncultured Pirellula sp.
GCGTAGGGATTCGCAGTATAGGGATTCGCAGCGTAGGGATTCGGGTAAGTTGGAGTGGAGTACGTTGACGGATATCCCGGTTGGCCTGGGGGCGGGGCAGCCACCGGTGGAGCCATGGGTTGACCGTAGGCCGGTACACCATAGGTCGAGGTCCCGTAGGTTGGTTGCCCGTAGGTTGGCTGCCCGTAGGTTGGCTGCCCGTAGGTTGGTTGCCCGTAGGTTGGTTGCCCGTAGGTTGGTTGCCCGTAGGTTGGTTGCCCGTAAGTTGGTTGCCCGTAAGTTGGTTGCCCGTAAGTTGAAGGCGCGGCCGAGCTACCGGTCAACCATTCCATCCACGAGTTGTAGGCCTGGTTAAACGACGACGGAGGGGGCATACCAGTAGGAGCCCCAGTAGGAGCCATTGTCGGCGAGGTCGTAGCGTATGGGTTGTAGGTTGTCGGTGGGGCCGAATAAGTCGGGGGAGCCGTCGACACGGGAGGCAATGTGGTTGCAGGGTACGGGTTGTAGGTCCCAGTCGCTGGACTTGACGGATAGCTGGGGGTCGGAGGAAGCGTCCCGGGAGTGGTCGAGGGATACGGAGTCTGAGCGATACCGTGTTCCAGGTAAAACAGCCAAACAAACAAACAAATGCAGGGCCCCAGCAGGCTTCGTCGGTCGCCTAGCCTCGTGCAGTTTTCCGGCTGAGTGAGAACCCCTGGAGTTACTGTCAAGTTTTCGAACCGTTCAATGGGCAAACTTCCAAGTTGGGAATTCGTAACGATTGGGAAGGATGTACCTTCGGCAGGCTTTCTCCGTCAAGCGAACTTGAAAGATTCCACCAGAAACCGAGGTTTTAACGAAAATTCCGTCGATTTCGAACTCACTTGGCCCGCCTATTTTGCCTAAATTGTTGATATCCACCTCGAAGGCAACTATTCTTGGTAGATAGCGTATTTGAGAATTGGTCGTCGGAGTCGTCGATCCGATACCTCCAAAGAGGTTGTTGGGTTGTCCGATCCGGCGTTTTCCAAACCGGAGTTGTCCCTGCGAGCCAGGGCCGCGGATCCAATACGCTAAAACCGTTACCGCGAAACGTAGAACAAGGCGATTGCTGATGCTTTTCCAAAAACCGTTCCACCGGCTTACTCATCTGTGCGCAGTTTTGGCTCTCGTAGCAAGCTTCGCGTCGTTGGGGTTCTCGCAAGGGAACAACAACAATAACAACAATAACAATAACAACAACAACAACAATAACAACGGCGGAGGCGGAGGCGGTGGCGGTGTCGAAATCGACCCCCAGGGGGTTCTTCGCATCAGTGCCGTCGATAACTCGCTTGCCCTGCGGGTTCGCAAGGCGGCCTTGCAGACCGTCGGTCGCACCGAACTGGTCGCTTCCGATCTGCGAAAAGTCTCTCTGAACCGACTAGAAAAAGTTCTCGCCGAGCGGCTATCCGAGCAACAAGAACTTGGCGATGAAATCCTCGGGCTCGCAGGATTGACCCGGATCGAATACGTCTTTTTCCTTCCAGATTCAAACGACATCGTCATCGCCGGACCTGCAGAAAAGATCCACGTGACCGAGAGCGGTGATCGAGTTGGGCTCAAGTCCGGTCGATCGGTCTTGAGCTTGATGGATCTGATCGTCGCTTTGAGAGTCTACGCTCCGACGACCGAAGCGATCGGCTCGATCGCCGTATCGATCGAACCGACCCAAGAAGGGATCAAGCGGATGAATCAGTTCAACGACCAGTTCAAAGGTCGCGCTGATCAGATCAATCCTGCAGTCCTGGCCGGAATGAAGCAAGCCCTGGGGTACCAAAACGTCATTATCAAGGGCGTTCCCCGCGAGACGAACTTTGCAAGAGTGCTCGTCGAAGCCGACTATCGCATGAAGCTCATCGGTCTCGGGCTGGAAAACACTGTGATCCCATTCACACCATGGATTGCGCGTACCCAAGCCGGAGCCAACGCCAACGCCCTTCAGCGATGGTACTTTGAGGCCGACTACAGCACCGTGGTGACCAACGAAGATCGCACGGCACTGCATCTGAGGGGCCAGGGGGCAAAGCTCACTAGCGAAAAAGAGTATCTCACGAAGAATGGAGCTCGGACCCGTGGTGCTGGTGCCGGCGATGCCGCATCGGTCGGATTTGCCAAGGAGTTCACGCAGAAGTTCGAGGCTTTGGGCGAAGTGATGCCCGTCTTCAGCCAAATGCGAAACCTGTTCGACATGAGCATCGTCGCGGCCTTCATGCATCAAAACGATTTCTATGGCAAAGCCAATTGGGATCTGGGAGTCTTGGCCGATGAGGAGAAGCTTTCTACCCGGATAAACAACGGGATTTCACAAGTCGAACCGGCCGTCAACGCAATGTGGAAAGAAGGAACGCTCATCACCCCAATCGGCGGCGTCCACATCTCGGCTCGCAAGCTGGCTTCGGAGCCCCAGATCGACGATGCACTTGACCAATCTGCCGAAAAACTAGCGGCACCAAGCGATCTTCGTGAAGGCCAATGGTGGTGGGACTAGTTCACAAGATTGCTATAATCGGCTTTACTCCAAGAGGCCTCGCTTTCGGCGAGGCTTCTTGCGTTTCACGCCGTGACTTCGACGTTCCCCCAAAAGCAGTGGCACGTGCAGTGGCACAAAGCAATAGAATCGATGGTTAGAAACCTTTCCACAGCAATCGCTCTGTCCTACCTTGTTTTCATGTTCGTCATGACCCATCTGCCCAAGCATCGAGTTGCCAAAGCAGTGGAGTTGGCTGGTGACAAGAACCTGCACTTGCTCGCTTTCCTGGTCTTAGGATTCATGGCTAGCTTAGCAATCCAGCTTTGGATTCGCCATATCGGTTGGTACGCTTACGCGCTGCCTTGCTTGGTATTCGGTTTGGCATACGCTTGGTTCGATGAGGCAACCCAACCTTTGGTCGGTAGGCACTATGACCTGCGGGACATACTAGCCGACGGATTTGGCCTAGCGATGGGTATGCTGCTCTTCGAGGGACTCCGGCCCGCGGTTTTCAAACTACTTTGGATCGAGGAAACACGATGAGCTCGATCTCGGTGGTGATCCCATTGCTCAACGAGCGAGAAACCCTCGCCGAGCTAGTGCGTCGCATCGATTCGTCTAGTGGTGACGCACGTTACGAGATCGTACTCATCGATGATGGGTCGACCGATGGATCTTGGGCAGCGATCCAAGAGCTTCATGCTCAACGTGGCTCTGTGAGAGCGATACGATTCCGCAGGAATTTTGGCAAAGCTGCGGCTCTTGCGGCAGGTTTTGCGGAGGCTTCCGGCACGGTCATCATCACCATGGATGCCGATTTGCAGGACGATCCCAAGGAGATCCCGAGGATGCTCCAAAAGATCGACGAGGGTTATGATGTAGTCAGCGGGTGGAAGCAAAGACGCTTTGACCCCTGGCACAAGCGTTGGCCCTCGTTGGTTTTCAATACGATCCTCAGGTACTTTTCAAAACTGCCGCTCCATGACTTCAACTGCGGCTTCAAAGCTTATCGCAAGGAAGTCCTCGAAGAAATCGATCTATACGGCGAAATGCATCGGTTTGTACCGGTACTGGCTTCAGCTCGGGGCTTCCGGGTCGCGGAAATCACCGTCGAACACCACCCTCGGATGCATGGCTCATCGAAGTATGGTTGGTCTCGAATTCCCAAAGGCCTACTCGATCTTGCGACCGTGGTGTTTCTGACCCGTTTTCGTTACCGACCTCAGCATCTTTTGGGCGGTCTTGGGGGGGGCCTTTTTTTGATAGGTTTTCTCATACTCCTTGCACTGATCTTCGGCTGGATCTGGACGAGGCTTGCTGGCTACGAGAATCCCCTGCACCTGCACGAACGAGCAAGCTTTTTCGTTTCAATCCTGCTGATTGTCGTCGGCATTCAAGCTTTCGCCACTGGCTTGATCGCGGAATTGCTCGTCGCAAACTACAATCCAACTCGGCCCATTTACTCCGTAGCGGATCGTATCGGTCCGGCGGCTTAACCACACGCAGACCCAACCGTCTTGGAAAGCTTTAGGATCATGAAGCAAGACTTCGAGAATGGCTCTTCGAGCGTATCGACTCGGACAATCGGCTGGTGGATGATTACCTTGGCCATCGCCGTCCAAGCCGCAAGAATCTTGGGTATCACCGCTACGAACGCCGAAGTTCCGTTCCTCAGCGCCAACGATCGATCCCGATGGAGTGCGATCGCAGCGCTGACCCAAGAGGGACGCTGGGAGATCGACTCGATCGTCGAAATCCTGGACTCCAAAGGCAAGTCTAAGCTTTGGAACACCATCGATATGGTACGGCACCAAGGTGAAGATGGACTGGAGCACAGTTACTCAAGCAAACCACCCTTGCTGAACCTCTTGCTCGCGGCGGTGACCAAGCCGGTGATGATGGCAACCTACGCGCTGCGGGGAAAGTCGCTCACCGAGGATCCATTTTTGGTCTGCAGAATCGTCCTGATCCTGGTGAATCTGATACCTCTAGCCATTTGGTGGTGTTGGCTGCACCGTTGGTTACACACCCATGTGCCGAGGCCTTGGACTCGCATGGTTGTTTTATCCCTGGCGATTTGGGGAACCTTTCTGACTACCTTTGTCGTCACCCTCAACAACCACCTCCATGGCGCAATCTTTTTCTCAATCAGCTTGGCCCTCGGCTGGCAGATCCTCCGCGCCGCTCAGCAACGCTCGACCGCTCCTTGGAATACTTGGCTGAGCCTTGGGATCGCCGCAGCCCTGTGCGTGGCTTGCGAACTCCCCGCGCTGGCTTGGGCAGCCGCCATCGGTGCGGTTGTCTTTTTCGCAGACCCCAAACGCATGCTCATCGGATTCGGACTCGGCTCTGCATCCATCGCAGCCGCCTTTTTGATGACCAATTATTGGGCCCACGGCGATTGGCGCCCCCCCTATTCCCATCGAGGGCTAGGTGCAACGATCGGACAAGTCGACCTGGATCTCTCCAGCTTACAGGCCGCGATCGAGCGCAAAGAGGAGCTTAAAACAATCAAAGAACTTCCCGAACAAAGCCAATGGATCGAGCGGATCCGAGAAAAGCTCCCCGAAGCCAGCACCCTCATCACTCCCGAAGCGCGGGTGATCCAAGCCCGGCTCGATGGCGTCTATCAAGTCTTTGATGAGTCCACCTCGCATCGCGTCGCACTGTCGGTACAAAAACCGCCGGTGTCCAAACCAAACCCAAACGGTACCTGGACCATTTACCAATGGGACGACTGGTACGACTATCCGAAATCTTACTGGCTCGCCGGTGCGAAAAGAGGTGTAGATCTAGGAGAGCCCGACCGCTGGAACTACTTGCTCCAGTTCACCGTCGGCCACCATGGCGTGCTGTCGCTGTCTCCAATTTGGCTCTGGAGCCTCATCGGTAGCCTGATCTGGCTAGCCCGCGGTCCGAAGGCTCTGGAGCCAACCCACGGCTATCGTTCGGAGTCCCTCGAATCGAATCAATTGTCGGGGCTCAGGCGATGGATCCTGGGTGAACAAGGCATTGCGGCAGCACTTCTTTGCGTCACACTCGCTTGCCTGGTCTTCTACGCTTCGCGAGATGTCGAGGACCGGAATTATGGAGGGGTCTGCAGCGGGTTCCGGTGGCTGTTTTGGATCATTCCCGGCTGGATCTGGCTGGCCATCCCAGCCATCGATCGATCCGCATCGAAACCGTTTTTCAGAGGCCTCGTTTACTTGGCCGTCGCCATGGGAACCCTCGCGGCGGTGATTCCTTGGGCAAACCCCTGGTCTCACCCCTGGCCCTATCGGATCCTTATGTGGCTATTCTCCAAAGATTACCAGTGAGCTACAGGGCAAAGAATCAGCGATAAACAATGGACGGTATTGACCGGGCGGAAATCGTCGCCGATGATGCTCTGGCTTTGAAAAACCGAATGGAACTTACGAGAATGATAGCCA
>CAILTZ010000331.1 GCA_903837255.1 uncultured Pirellula sp.
AACCTTGTCAGGATCTACATCCTCAAACAGAACAAAGTTCTCGATGAGTCGATCGAAAAAGCGATCGATGTGACCTTCGTGCCAAAGGTTCCACGTGTTGGTTGGTGCTCGAGGAGCAACGTAGACACCTTCATCGACCCGATAGAGTCGTTTTTGATTTTCCCATTGGCTGTCATTGACTTGAGCCGGAGCACCACCTCCTCCGTGCATGGAGATGTAAAGGCTGCGTCCAGTCTCAGGCTTGTCTCCAAAGACCTTGTAGTCGAACGGCATCTTCAATCCATCGATCTCGATGACTTTGCTATCGAACTCGGGCTTGCGCGCCTCCTTGGTTCGGCCTTGGTAGTCACCCAGGAGTAGCTTTTCTGCCGCTTTGGCTTGTTCGAGCGTCAGCGGTTTACCGGCAAAGCTCTGCTTGTCAAGCGGGCCTCGGGCATCGGCTGGAGAGTTCAAGTATGCCTTCAGGTCATCGATAATGCCGGATTCACTGGCGTTGCTTGGCGATTCAGGCTTTTTTGGGGTCGCATCGATGCGCCAATCGACCAATTCGGGGCGATCTGCCACGGTTATTTTTTTCTCGTATTTTTGTCCATCGAATTCGTACTCAACACGATACGTTTCGCCTTGCTTGAGGTAGTGGTGAAAATGGTCATTGGCATCAAAGGAGTCGTTCTTGGTCTTGCCTTCGGCCACAAGTTGATTCGCTTGATCAAAAACTTTCAACCCAGCGATCAAACGCGTGGAGCTCTTCGAATCGACGGCTCGGAAGGATACCATTTGGGTGCCTTCTGGGACTTTAAAGCCGATGCTGGTGTAGCGATCCGTGACGTTGACGGCTGAGATGTAGTCGATCGATCGGTCCCAAACCATCGGGAACTTCAAAGGGGTGCGTTGAAAACTCACAGCGTAGATCGCGTGGCGCAGATCGTCCCGTTTGGCGGTAGAAGCCCTGCCGATAAACCAAGCTTGATCGAGTTGATCGCCGGAGGGTTCGGCCGCGCCGGTGAAGTGCCAGCCGTTGTCCCAAACCTCGACCCAAGAGTGGTTGCCGCTGTTGTCGGACCACAGAGGGGTTCCGACAAAACGAGCCGGGATAGCCAGGGAGCGACAAGCATCGATCAGCAGCACCGACAGTCCCGTGCAGGAAGCCAGCCCTGATTGCATCGATTCATAGGGGCTCTGATCGGCCTTGGCCCGCTGCGTGGAATACTTGACCTTCACCAGCGGAAAGAGCTTTTGGTTGATCATCGCTGCGGCTTGTGCGGGGGTGCTCGCCCCAGCGATCAGTGGGGCGAAGCGTTCGCGAAAGTCCTTGCGCCAGGAGTCTCGGCGCTCGTTGATATTCACGTACGGAAGGATATTATTGAGGAAGATCTCTTTAGGGATTTTGTCCTTCCAAGGAGCACTCTCGAGGGCGGAATGAGCAAGCTCGATCTCGCGCAGGAGGTACTCGGACTTCAGGCCCTTTAGATCCCTCGGTGGCATGTTTGCAATCAGGAATTCGGCCGACTCTTTTTGCGCAGCTGGGACGCTCGACAAAACCTTTTCGAGTTCTCCCCGGTTTTCGCCGGCTTGAATCAACGCTTGTTCAATTCCAGGAGCAAGGTTGCTAGGGGTCGCCACAGCGTCTTGTGCTACGACTCGGTCTTGTGCTACGCCTTGAGAGCAATCCACAGACCAACCGGCCATTGCAAATAAGAATGCGAACAACAAGACTCGGTTGGAACAAAGAAACTTAGGATGCATTCGGATGGATTCCCGTATGGCGTTGGATCGATGGAAAAAACGATGGGTGTTTGCCCAGAAAACCCATCAATTTACACGCAAATCGATGCCCACGCAAACCAACCATGCCACGGCCCAGCCACCGCGACCATACGATCCAAGTCTACCCGCGAAACAAACGAATCCAACGGAGTCATCCGCCACAAGCGATGCAAAAAAGGTCGAACGAGAGAATCTCTTCACCAAGAAAGACACCA
>CAILTZ010000332.1 GCA_903837255.1 uncultured Pirellula sp.
AGTTTCGACTCAGCAAGGATGACATTACCGTGTCTCCCGCAGCCTCTGCTGACCAAGGTATCTTGACCGACCGCATGACGGTGCAGGCCGCCTTGCCTGGACTCAAAGTCGGCTCAATTGTTGAAGAGATCGTCGAGGCAACTCAGCGCGAGGCTTTCTGCGAACAAGGTACATGGGGGCGTTTTTCATGGGATTCCTTTTATCCCGGGCTCTTTTTGAGCATTGAAATCGACGCTCCGGAATCCAACCCTGTCACAATCCTGTTTCGCCCGCAGATACCAGCCAATTTGAAGACCGAGGAGAAGACCATCGCTGGCCGTCGAACCCAGCGATGGTTTACGAATCAAAGATCCGCTGTCTCATTCGAGAGCATTGAACCAGAAACTCCTCGAAATGAATTTCAGCAACAGGTCATGATCGTAAACACGGCCCCAACGCATCCCGGTTCATCTGCAAAGCCGGTTTGCTCTGATCGCCAATCCTAGCGTCGATGATCTAACCACCATTGAATCCCAGGGAATCGAGAGAAATTGGGAGCATGAGAATCGAACGATTTCGATCAACATCAATGGTACATCGACGATTGAAATGGAATCGATCCAGTCGGGATATTTCGCCGCCGAATCAAGGTCCAACGCTTTCGGATACTCTCTCGAAGAGGAATCCAAGCGTCTGCAGGATTATTATAAAAAGGCAGCACCCACAATCGAAGCGTCTCTGAAGTATCGTTCCGATCCGGGATCGGATGAAAGCACTTTCATTCGCAAGATCGAGATGCGAGGAGTCCCTTTGGAACAAGTCGATCAAAAACGGCTTCGGTACGATTTGACGTTTCTTGCCGGCATTCAACAGTGCTCTTTGTTCTACTTGGTACAAACCGACGAGCGAGGAGTTAATGAGCCGAGAAAGTATCCGGCCGAGTGCCTCGTTCCTTTTCGTTGGACTCGTAATGTTAAGCTGATTCCTCCGCCTGGATATCGGCTGAAGAAGCAATCGCAGAATCACGCGGTTCAAATAGGAATCGTGGAACTCAAGAGCACCGTCGAGGAGATGGAGGATGGATCGATGAGTATCCAGCAATCGCTCGAGGTTCAACACGGCCTACTCTCCCCAGAAGAGCTTTCGAAGCTATCGACTCTTGCTTCAGAGTTGGGGGCCGGCGATCATCCACTGAATTTTTCAACCTTGATCGAGACCGGAAGTTCGGTCGATGGATCGGCCAGCAGCGCACTGCTTGAGCAATTGAAGAGTAACCGGCAGCAATGGTTAAACAACCCCAATGGCGATTCGGCTTACGCATACGTCTGTTCTTTGGTGCAAATTGGACAAGTAGACGAGGCTCGGGAGGTGGCAATCGGAATGATGGAACAGTACCCCCAGGAAGGAATGGTACATTGTGCTTACGCATTCGCACTTCTCCACGACATCGTGGGTCGCGAATTGTGCTTTGGAGCAGATGCTCGCAAAGCCGAACAGGAGTGCCGCAAAGCGATCGAGTTGAGTCCCCAAGCTTGGCAACCTTATTATCTGCTATCGATCCTGATCGATGTTGGCGACGACGGAGTCCACCAGGACACGCCCGAGTCGTTGAAAGCTCAATTAGAGCTTTTTGAAATGGCCGAGTCCAAAGGGAGCGACACCCAGCAGATCATCGATCGTCAAATCATCA
>CAILTZ010000333.1 GCA_903837255.1 uncultured Pirellula sp.
CACCGCCCGGGCTTGCTTGCCCGAGCCACCATGCGACTGCGCAAACTCGATGACTTCTTGATGCGTCTCTTGCCAATGCTTGCCAAAGGCCTCGTTGAACTCCGTATAAAGCTCTCGCGTCGGGTCGTAGGAGACGTTCTTCAGCTGACGCTTTACGCCCGAAGTTCCAGAATCCGACGGGTTGCAACCAATAACGGTTGCGATCGCCAAAGTCAGCACAGCCCAACGCGTGGCTTGAACCATTCGGCCGACTTTCGCATCGGATGCCCGATAGCGATAGGCAAACAAGGGAGTTAGAAGCATCGTGTAATCGTGTACCAGTGGTTTGAGCAGGTGGTTCGAGCAGGACTTGGGGCCCAGAGCGATCGTCGCGTACCAGGTGACCGGTCACCAACGGATAGACTGCTAATGCAATTCGCGGGCCAAAGCCATTAAACCTACTGTTCCAAATTGATCTTGCGATTCAATCCAGGCCCAATCCAAGGCAAAAACGGCAGATGACTCCCATGCAAACCCACTTTCCGGTCTCAAATAACACAAGCTTCCCGTTAAATTTGATAGGCAATGCCGCAAATAATCAACATTGCTATATTATTTAACGGTTTTGCCGTACGATATGCTTGTTCGGCTTGCTTTTTTCATGGTCCGGGAATTGCCACTTTGGTCGACCCCCGACCCGCATGCCGCTTGGAGATCAGCCGTTTTGCCCCCAGTCGAATTGCCCATGACCGAATTGCCCATGACCGAATTTCCTTGGAACAACCTTTGGCAATTGGTTCACTCCTCAGAGCCAAGCGCAGGGTGCGGACCGCAGATCCTCAAGTTGCTCGGGTCCTTTCTGCCGATCCAGAGCCTCTCGCTCTTGGCCTTGATCGGTCCGCAGTCGAACCGGGATGCTCGCAGCGAAAATACGGCCAGCGAAACTACTGCCGAGGAGACTACTGCCGAGGCAAGCTCTGGGGCCTCGGGGGTGATCCGGCGGTTGTTCTACGCGCACAGAAACGGCACCAGCAGCGACGAGTCTTTGGATTTGCCCTGCACTCTTTCTCGCTGGATCGAACTCAACGATTGGGCTCAGTCCAGGACGCTGCTCCAGCAGCCGAGTCCCAAACGCAGTGGCAAGCTTGCGTGGCTTGCCACCGAGGAGCTCACCGGCTCGATCCTCGCGTTGGCATTGCACTCCAAGGAATCAGGCCCGAGCAATACACCCTTGGGGATCGCTTTGCTGGAGATCGAGCACGGTCGCTCGGTGCATCCGTCGAGCACCAAGCTCATCGAGCAACTGGCTTTGCCCCTTTGGTTCCATCTTCAAAGGATTACCCCTCAACGGATTAGCCCTCAACGCATTACCGGGCCCGAGCCCATCGAGGAGGGTTCGGCTGAGATCGGATCGGCCGGTGGGGACTTCAGCGGCGAATCGATCGTCGGTTCTAGCCAGGGACTCAAGAAGGTCATGGAGCGAGTCGCTCTGGTCTCGCTGTCCGATATGCCGGTTTTGATCCTGGGGGATACCGGGACGGGCAAGGAAGTCATCGCGCGTGCGATCCATTCGCGTTCCCCTCGATCCAACCAACCGTTCTTGCGTGTCAACTGCGGTGCTATTCCGCCGGAGTTGATCGACTCGCAGCTTTTTGGTCATGAGCGAGGAAGTTTCACTGGAGCTTCCGATCAACGCAAGGGCTGGTTCGAGCGTGCCAACGGTGGGACTCTATTCCTCGACGAGGTCGGTGAGTTGCCGCTGGCGGCTCAGGTCCGGTTGCTGCGGGTTTTGCAAGATCATCAGATCGAGCGTGTGGGTGGAGAGAAGACGATCCGAGTCGATGTGCGGATTGTGGCTGCCACCCACCGAGACCTCGCCTCGATGGTCCACCAACGGACCTTTCGCGAGGACCTTTGGTACCGCATCAATCTATTTCCGATCCTTCTGCCGAGGCTCTCCGAACGGATCGAGGATATCCCCACTTTGACCAGGCACTTTGCGCGCAAAGCGGCGGCCAAGTTGGGCCTGCCCTATGCCCAGCCAAGCTCGTCGGACATCGATCGGCTCCTGAAGTATCCTTGGCCTGGCAACATTCGAGAGCTCCAAGCCGTCATCGATCGGGCGGTGATTCTCGGTCGAGGACAGCACTTGGACATCGCCACGGCCTTGGGATCCGGATTCACGCTCCCGACGCGTCCGGCACAAGCCTCCGAAGAGCCGACCTTTTACGAAGTCATCCCCGAGTCATCTTATTTGCCACAACCACTACCACCGGCCCTCGAGATTCCATCGACTCCTCCAAAGCCCCAGGGTAGTGCGGACTGCCCAATTCTTCCGCTCAATGAGATGATAAAGCAGCACATCGAAAAGGCCCTTTTGCGAAGCGAGGGTCAGGTCGAGGGGAAGCGCGGTGCGGCCCGAATCCTGCAGATCAATCCGCACACGCTCAGAGCAAAAATGCGCAAGCTCGGTATTCGCTGGGCCGATTTCCGAAGCGATGACGACCAGGGACTTGCTGTCCAGTGACCTGCTGAATCGTCTGTTGGTTGAATCAGTTGGCCCCAGACAAGTGTTCGCTGGGGGCGAATTAAATCACCCGACGCTTGCGCTTGTCGGCTCACAGATAGCCACCCGACGCTTGCGCTTGTCGGCTCAGAGATAGCCGCACCAAACAACGGCAATCCGTCGTCGAGCGGCTAGCTCGGTTCGGAAATCCGTTCTGCTTTTGGCTTCCAAGCTTGAGGTCGGACGACATCGGTGACGAGCCCGAGTTTTTCAAAGGCCAGGATCGTCAGCCAACTGACGTCGAACTCCCACCATTTGTGCCCGTGGGCCGCGGCTCGTTGGTCGGCGTGGTGGTTGTTGTGCCAGCCTTCGCCGTTGGCGATCAATCCGATGAGCCAATTGTTGCGGCTGTTGTCTTTGGTTTCATAGTTTCGATATCCCCAGATATGAGTCACCGAGTTGACGCTCCAGGTGATGTGCCAGTTGAGCACGGTTCGGACAAAAACGCCCCAAACCAACAGGCTCGATCCAAACTGGATCCCGCCCCATACGTTCCCAGACATCAGCCAGCCGATGACAAAGCCAACGATCGGAAAGAGCATCGCAACGGCCAG
>CAILTZ010000334.1 GCA_903837255.1 uncultured Pirellula sp.
CCACCCGATTCGGCACCACCCGATTCGGCATCACCGTCGCGAGTGGATTTATTTGCGACCTGAGCGGCCTCGGCGATGAGCCTATCGGCTTCGGACAAAGTCGGCTCGTAGGGTCGGCGGGTTAACCACCACGCGGAAACGCCCAGCATGAACAATGCGAGTAAACTTAGGAGCAGTGATTTGTTCATTTTTTAGATGGTTTACTTCGCGTACCGCATAAGCTTGGTGGATTCGGTGTTCTGCTGCAGTTCTTCGAGGTTCCACCAAGTCGGCTTCATGGTTCGCATCGAATACAGCGCGGCGGCTTGGTCGACATAGTGGGGCGAGTCTGGATGCCCCGATTGGCCCCATGGGGTGCAGGTAAAGGATCGGACTCCATGCTCTTTGTCAAAGAACATCAAAATCATCGCCATCGAGCCCGAGTTGGCGACTTGAACGCCCGGAGACTCCTTGAGCTCAGTGCTGCGGACATCGAGCAGCGTCTCGGAAAAATTGGCTTCTTTGTCCCCGGAGTTGTAGTCGGCACCAGGTGCGGGAAAATAAGCCCCGCCTCGGCCTACGACGTGCAGCTGACCCCAAGGAACATTCCACTGACCGTACTTGGTGGTCATCTCTTCGATGGTCTGAGCAAGCAGCACGAGCATCTGTTCGCGGGTCTCTTCCGACAACGGCTTGGACTCACCCATGGGAGCAAGGTTGAGTGTCTGGCCGCACTTGAGCCTCCAGAATTTAAACAGCGCCGAGGCCGTGGCATCCACTGTGTAGTTGCCATCCCAGGCTAGGATTCCCTCGACGGCTTGGGCAATCGCTGCGTTGCCCTGGTACTTCTGCCCATGCTGCTTGAATGCCTCTTTCAATTCGCCTTGCCAGCGTGGGGCCAATCGGTCGTAAATATCCAGCACAATGTTCATCGCATCCTCCATGCTCACCGATCGGTTCGCTTCGAGCATCTCGATCGTCCGCCGTCCTCGCGGGTTGTTTTGATCCCACGAGACGTTGTAGATGTACGGAGGATACTTCTCGGGCGTCAGTGGCGAGTCGACGATCATGTTCGCTGGGCTGATGTTGCAGTTCTGCATGTAGCCTTTGGCTGGGTTGATCAAACAAACCAAATCCGATTGCGGGTGGATACCCTTCCAAGCCGTCTTGCTGGTCGTGCCGTCGACGGGCTTGGTCCAATCGTAGCCCTCGGGCCGGATTGGCGTTGCCCCATTGCGGACATAAGAGATGTTTCCTTGGACATCGGCCGACATGACGTTTTGTTCGTTGTATTGATGCTGGCCTAAGGCTTCGTTGAACTCATAAACATCCGAAGCGTGGGCCATGGCGTCGAACTGCTGGTAGAGGCCCGTTTGTTCCAGATAGGGTGAGGCTCCAACGTAAGCGATGGAGTTTGCAAGATCCGGTTCGGAGATCACCGGACCTAGGTGGGTGTACAGGGCGGTCTTCTCGATAGGTTCGCTGTCCTTGACAGGGATCTTGAACTTCTCGACTCGTATCTTGCGCCACTGGCCGTCGTATTCGTACTCCGGAAGAGGCTTGGCGCGGAACTTGATTTCATACACATCCGAAGTGTCCGGGCCGCCGGTGGTAAGAGCCCATCCGACCCGCTGGTTGTGTCCGATCGCCAACATCGGAGAACCGATCAGGTAGTAGCCGTTCATGTGCAGATTGCCACCATGAAAGCGTGCTTCGTAGAGAACCGCGAGGCCCTCCCAGGTCAGGTGAGGATCCGAGAGCAAGATCGCCGACTTGTCCGCGGAGCGTTTGGGAGAAACAGCCCACTGGTTCGAGCCCGCCGCAGGTTTGGGCCGCACCGGAGCTTTGCCTAGATCATCGCGAATGGTCCCTAGCGGCCAGCGCAGAATCATCGCTCGGCCGACGGCTAGCGGGTGCCAAGGTTCAATGTCGATGGCAACACTGGCCGCTTCTTGCGGATGCTCGGCGATGTAGGCTCGGATCCCTGCAGTGAAGGCCTCAAGGTTCTTGCGGACGTGTTCGGGAGCCTGCTTGAAGTACTCGACATGCAGCGTGTCGTTGTGCGCAAGTCGCATCATGTAGTCTTGCTCGATAGCCGAGGGACCTTGGACCTCAGCCATGCGACCCAGCCCAGTTCGGACCGCTAGGTAGATGTCCTCGAGCCGGTCTTCGGCTTGGGCATAACCAAACGCATACATCGCGGATGCTTCGTCGTCGGAGACTAAGTGGGGTACTCCCCACGTATCGCGAATCAGCTTGGCCTCCTGCGCAGTGCCTTGGGGCATGAGCCCGCTAAGGGTTAAACAAACGAAGGCCAACCAGAGAGTTCCTGAGCAACGTTGGTAGCTGGCGATTGGGTTGGAGAAGAACAAAGTGTTCATTTTGGTTTCGAGGTTCAATAACATTGGGAGAGGACTGCTAGCGTCAGACCTCATTTATAATCGAACCCTAAGGCTTATGGCATGAGCCAGCGTCGCATTTCCTCAATCTTTGCTTGGCGATCCAGCGATGGGGAGTATCCCAATCGCTCCTTGGCTGCCGAGATATCAAAGTAGTGATCTACCCCGAGTTGCAGTGCGACGAAACGGGTCATCGGGGGCTCTTGCGTGCGGCCCGTCCAGCGGTAGATTTTTTCCAGTGCACCGCCGATGCGATACGCACTCGACAGACCGATCGAGCCTCGCGGGGGCTCTAGTCCGGCGCACTGAAGGATCGTCGAGATCCACTCCCAACACGGGACCGGTTTGCCATCGGTGATGAAGTACGCACGTCCTGCGGCTCGGGTATCCCCTGCGAGCATCTTTTCGAGGGCCAGCACATGGGCCCTGGCAGCATGATCGACATGGACCGTATCGATGAGGTTTTGTCCGGTGCCGACGCGCCTGAGTCTCCGCTGGCGACATCGCTCGATGATACGTGGGACTAGATGTGGATCACCCACTCCCCAGATCAGATGCGGTCGCAGCGCACAGGTTGCGAACTTGGATGGGTCGCTCGCAGCGAGCACTCTCTGCTCGGCGATGGCTTTGGTGCGAGGGTAATCGCACAACCATCGGGTGGGATAAGGGACCCGCTCGTCGATTCCCGATTGAGGCTTGCCATCAAAGGTGACCGAAGGTGAGCTGGTGTAGACAAAGGCTCTCATGCCGCAGGCTTGGGCCGCAAGGAGGAGTTGATCGGTGGCTCGTACGTTGATTGATTCGTAGTCGGCGGTTTTTCCCCAGACACCGGCGATCGCGGCCGTGTGGATGATCCCATCGATGCCGCACAGAGAGTTGCTTACCAACTGCTCATCGGTGATGGAGCCCTGGACACACTCGACACCTGAGCTGGCTAGCTCAGGGTAATGGCCTCGGGCAAGCCCCCGGACTCGGTAGCCTAGTTGGATCAGCTGTCGGCAGATGGCGGCCCCGAGGAAACCACCGTAGCCGGTGACGAGAATGCGTGGTGACAAGTTTCGATCGGCGGCGGAGGGATTAGGTTTCGCAGAGTGCAACTAGAGACGACTATCGCTCCATGATAGCCTGAATTGATCGCCTGAATATCGACCCTCTAGAGACCGAAAACCGATCTCAACCATGACAGTCCGTATTTGTCCCAACTCTTGCCCGCGTCGGACCCCTGTGCGGCATCGCCACGGACACTGCGAACGATCTCTCGCCGTTCTTCAAGCCAGGCTTTCGAGTCGCTTTTGGAGTCGACCGCCAGAGCTTGACCTGCCGGCTCCCCGAAAGCGCGGTCGATGAGTGGTTCGAGTCGCTGTTCTTGGACTCCGTCGCCCGAAACTGGTTGTTCCATCAAACGAAACAGACTACCTGGATCTGGCAGCTGGTACTCACGGTCCTCTCGATCGATGGGGCGTGTCAATTGAATCCGCTCCGACTGGCTAGGACGCCGACGAGGATCAAGGAGCCTGTAGGTCGCCAGCGCGATCTCATGACGCGATCGACTGATCACCTCGGGAGGATTGAAAGGCTCCCTCTCCTGGACAAGCGCCGCCATCTTCCTGGCTGCTTCGAGGATCGTTTGCTCGTTGCTTTCGGAAGGTTGTAGCCCGAGGAACTTGAAATAGACCCGATTGGTCTTCCTCAACGATGATTTCGCAGCAAGCCGACGCTGGGCATCGGAATTTGGCTTGTTGTGAAAATGGGTCGACATGGTCGGAAGCTCGAACGGCAGGTAAGGTCAAAGGGGTGTCGGAGGTATCGTCAGGATCTTAGTCGCGGCAACAGCGGTGACTAGGTCATTCTTGGAAACAATAAGACACGGCCAACCCCCCTGTGGTTCGGGGGCCCGATCAGGGAGCTAACCGGTCCCTGTGGGATGAGCCCAGGGGGGATTAAGTTCCCCCAAGGGAATCCCTGGTCGCGGAAAAGAATTTCCCGAGATATTTGGCTAACGGCAGCTTACAGAAATTGCTAGCAATCCCTGAAAAACGGGACTTTTTGGGGTTCTAAGGAAGCTGGACATTTAGTCGCACTGGGTAGTCGCATTGGGTAGTCGCACCGCGCCTTAGGGGGTTTGGAGATCCTTTTCTGGGATCACCCACAGCTCTCCTTTTTCGCTGTCGAAGCGATAGACCATCCCGGCGGGTAGTTTCGGGAGGGGAATTCGGTTGAATTCGACGATGTCGCGCATGAACTCCTCGTGGTTGCGCGGATTGCGTCCTTTCTCAGCCATGTAAAGATTCAGAGCTTGTGGGACCTGAATTTCAAAAACGATCTTCTCCTTGGTTCGAAAATACGTAGCGGCTGGTGCGGAGATGATTGTCGCAGGATTGTTCTCTGAGCCGCCTTCGAGCGATCTGCCTTGTGCCCCAACACCGACGCCAGCCTTCTGGGCTTGTTGTGGTTGCTCGGCGGCAGCGGCGGCGGCTGCCTGGGCCGCTTTCTGCGCGGCCAAGTCCCTTTGCACATCTTGCTCTGGTTTGCAACCTGACAAGGCACATAGAGCAAGTCCAGCAAATCCGAAAGATTTCAAGGCGCTCCATTGGATTTGGATTCGATGCATCGCGAGAATTCCTACTTCATAGTTGCTATTTGTTGCCACCGATACGACCAAACTCTCCAGCATCGAGATTCGACGGCGAATCGAACTGCTTTTGCTTGCTGTCGGTCTTGGGATTGTAACGCCATCGGGCGGAGCCTCGAAGGTGCTCTGGAACCAGCCAAGGGATGTATCTGGCAACCGTGGGGCCGGCGTTACCGATATCCTTGCCAAAACCATACCATAGGATCCCAATGGCGATCGGGATAGCGGTCATGCCACCGAGGATTGGGGGCAAGACTCTGCGCAGTGGTGAGGCCGCAGGAGGATTGGCTCGGGCCATCGCGGGCTCGGGGTTCCAACCCTCTTTGCTTTCCGGTTGGCCTTTTTCCAGTGCACCGGAATCTTGAATTGTTTCTTCTGACATAACTCTTGCCGTACCGCACTTACGTTGTTGGCCTACCAAACTGGAAATTAGTATAACCCGTTTTCTCGACGGAAGGATCGATTCGCCACCGAGCAACTCGGTTATACTTGGTCTGAAACAACCCTACGGGCGTGGAATTCACAGGGCAAAGCAAGACTGGAGAGGGCGATGGCCGGAGCAAGCAATGTTTTAGGAACCGAACTGCAAAGTTGTTCGTTTGATCCGATGACTGGGTTTTTCCGGGATGGATGCTGTCGCTCGGGATCCCAGGATTACGGGATGCATTTGGTCTGCGCACGCATGACCGAAGAGTTTCTCTTGTTCTCTCGCAATCGTGGCAACGATTTGACCACGCCGATCCCCGAATACGATTTCCCGGGGCTACAACCCGGCGACCAGTGGTGTTTGTGCGTTTTGCGATGGAAAGAAGCCCTCGAGGCGGGGATGGCCCCACGGGTAGTCCTCGAAGCGACCCATATCTCCACTTTGGAATTTGTGGATTTGGAGGATCTACAAGCCCACCGAGTCGAGCCTCTTGCTTGAGGACGGTTGCTTGAGGACGGTTGCTTGAGGACGGTTGCTTGAGGACGGGCGCACTCTAGAGCTACCAGGGGAGAGCTACCAGAGGCTATCATCGGTGAGTGTTTCGACGATCCACCGATCGGCCCATCGCTCAAACCTTGAGGACCGTTCGGAACCGCCAGAGCGGTGCTTGGATCCCTCCCGCAGATACCCTACGTGACCACCTCGATCGGTGACAATCAGCTCGGTGCTTGCCGAATAGGGCGCGCCGGGAAACAGGGAATAAGGAACGATGGGGTCATGTCGATCGACCAGGATCTTGACCCTTGCTTTGATGCGACTGAGCCACCCAAGTGAGGATCCGGCTGAGTAGTAATCAAACGCGTCTTTAAATCCAGCCAGCGGTGCGGTTACCGAATCGTCAAATCGACGCAAGCTGCTGTAATCGGCTTGCTCCAAAACCTGCTTCCACTGCGGCCAGCTCTCGGCTCGCAATCGAGCTTGTTTGCGCAAAGCTCTTAGGAAGTACCTAGCGTAGAGACGATTGATGCCCGATTCGACGTTTCTACATGAGGCATCCAAATCGATCGGAGGAGCCAGCGCGATCGCGCGGTGGATTTGGACCCGACCCGGCTTCCAATCCCCTAGCATCCTCAGCAGGATGTTTCCACCCAAGGAGATACCCGCTAGATTCCAGTCCTTGATTCCGAGCGTTTCGCTCAGATGCTCCAAGCATCCTCGTATCGCGTCAAAGCACGCCCCGTGCGGTGG
>CAILTZ010000335.1 GCA_903837255.1 uncultured Pirellula sp.
CCTTGACGAGCATCATCACCACGCGAGGTCGTTTGAGGTTTTTGACCATATCGACAATCGAGTGGCAGCCGACAAAGTTCTTGCCATTGGCGCGGGTCGCGAGAAGTTCATCGACCTTCTCGGTGGTACGGTTGTAGACCGCGACTTTGAAGCCCCGGCTTTCAACGTTCAGGGCAAGGTTTTCGCCCATGACAGCTAGGCCAATCAAACCGAAATCGCACAAGTCGCTCATGTTAGAACTCGCTTTACTTTTAGTCAGACAATATCGAGGTTGCAAAGAACCCGCCATGCCGCCTGGAGTCTACAGACCCGTCTTCGGCGGTTCCGTCTTCGGCGGCCCGTTTCGGAAACATTCTCCAGTATTCTAGCGGGAATTGCAGGCTGCCACAATCGAGAGGGATTTTCTGCCAAAAGCTTGGGATTCATCGAGAATTTGCCAATTTGGTACACTGCAGTGGTTAGATCTTCAGCGAGATCTTCTGCCCAAACCGTTTTCACCCAATCCGCTTTCACCCAAACCGTTTACAAACCGGGGACCAAAAGAATGCACATGAAACAAATCCGCACCAGCGCGTCGAAGCTTTGGGACCCGAACGCATCAGCAATTGGGTTGATGATGGTGTTCGTGACTAGCGTTGGCAGTCCGGCGGCTAGCAAGGCCGATGATTGGCGACAGTTTCGGGGCGGGAGTGCATTGAGTGTCAATGCGCAATCGCAGCTTCCTAGCGATTGGACCCAGCCGCCGCAGGCAGCTTGGCGGACCCCGATAGAGGGGAGTGGGTGGTCGCAGCCGATCGTGGTGGGAGATAAAGTTTTTGTATCGACGGCGGTGGCGGGCAAAGGGGGCAAGCCCAAGGGGATGAGTGGTGGTGTGATGGATCCGAGCACCATGGGTCGGGCGGCCAAGCCCAAGGATCCGGTGTCATGGAAGTTGGTATGTCTGTCGCTTAGCGATGGAAAAATTCTCTGGGAGCAGACGGCCATTGAGGCGATACCGGCGTTTGCCAAGCACGCATCGAACACGTATGCGACGGAGACCCCTGCGGCATCGAGCGACACGGTGTTCAGTTATTTTGGGGCTGCTGGGTATCTTGCGGCATACGATTTCGATGGCAAGCAGAAGTGGTCCAAGAGTTTAGAGCCCCAGAAGATCTCGAACGATTTTGGGACAGGGAGTTCGTTGGTATTGATAGAAAAGGGCCAAGAGCAAGAGAGCCGACTGGTTTTGCAGCAATACAACGAGCAGTCCGCGACGCTATTGTGTTTGAGTCCTAGCGATGGCCAAGAGATCTGGCGAGCCGAGAGGCCCAAGGGTTCAGCTTGGAGCACCCCGATCCTGTGGAGCAATCAAGGAGTCGAGGAGATCATCACAGGAGGGCAGGGCTCGGTGATAGCCTATGAGTTAGCCACGGGCAAAGAGCGATGGCGGTTGGGGGGGCTCGACACATCGTTTTCGTGTTCGCTGGTAGCGGACGAATCGGCTGTTTATTTTGGGACCTCGAGTCCAGGGAGTCAGGCACCGATCTATGCCGTGGCCAAGGGGCATGTAGGGGACTTGACGTTGGCCAAGGGGACCAGTAGTTCAGAGGCCGTGTTATGGTCGGGTTTTAAGAGTGGCGCTGGGATGCCATCGCCGGTGGTGGTAGGGGACTATTTGTATTTCTTTGGCAACACAGCGACGTGTTACGACAAGAGGACAGGCAAGGAGGTATACCGCAAGCGGGTACCTGGGGGGACGTTGGTAGCGGGTTGTCCGGTGGTGGTTGGTGAGAAGATCTACATGTTCAATGAGGCTGGGAACATGATCATAGTCAAAGCGGGACCGGAGTTTGAGGTGGTTGAGTTAGCGACTGGGATGAAAGATGAGGTATATTGGTCCACGCCTGCGGTGAGTGCCAACTCGATCCTAATACGATCCTCGGATGCCGTCTACTGTTACCGCTGATCCCCCGAAGCGTCTACACAGGCATCATCTACACAGTATTGGATCTTGCA
>CAILTZ010000336.1 GCA_903837255.1 uncultured Pirellula sp.
CGGCATATCGATCAGACCTGCGATGTGCTCGTCGATGATAGGCAAAACACCATCGCCTTCGCACTCATTTGGGGATCTGCCCACCAAAACCACAAAAATGCGTGCGTATCCAGAAGTAGAGTCATTCCATGTACTCCGAAAAATCGTCGAGCGGAGCGTCGAAATCAGGGGCCATCCAGTGCTTGGTGTCTTTTGCTGTTCCAGGCTCACAAGGCCAACTCGTCAGGGCGGGTTTGGTCACGACTGCTTCGGCTGAAACATGGCTCACAAGTTTCGCGACGGTCTGATGATTTTCAGTAATGAGGAGCTCCTCTCCCGGTGATAACTGATGGATAAGCTCCTTCAGGTTGGACTGGGCGTCTTCGATCGTGACCATTGCCATGCCTATTGCTCCCGTTTCTTCTTCGTCGACCGGCGTTGATGTCCGGCTGTTCTGGGTCGGATGGACTCTCTACCCATTTTATCACGCATCTGACACGAAACGCGGGGACAGTCCCCGCATTTTTTCTATACACAATTGGCTGATCCGCACCAAACGCTTCTCGCTTGGTTCTTGGACTTGGCGAACTTTGCGCCTTTGCGGTGAATTTGGGACGCCTATTGATAGCGCGATTTGACGGTATTGCGCAGGTTGGTTCACGGGGTTACTGACCTGCTCGGGCCCAGACGCTGGCTCCTGATCGGCTAACTACGACGAGCATCTCAACGACCGTTCGGCATATCAAGTCGGCTAAAGAGTTCGTTCAGATCGACTCTCCACCCCGGAAGTACTTGCCCACCATCGAGGATCGCTTCATCCTTGTACACTGTAGCGTCTTGGGCTGTACGAAAGACCGTCACGGTGCGTGTTCGATGCTCAACCATCCAGAGCAACTCAACCCCTGCATAAAAATACTCCCGACGCTTACGGGACATCTCCGCGTAAGTATTGCTGCTGCTTAGAACCTCAATGACAAAATTGGGAACTAGATCGGGGATCGGGGCCGTAGGGATTCGCCCATCTGGCAATCGGTTCCAAGCAACAAACGCAACATCCGGACCGCGAACGGTATCCCCAAAAAGACGTGTCATTCCATCGGCACCTGTCGCGACACCGATTCTGTTCGAATCGAGATAGTTGTTTAACCACTGCAACAATATGCCCGCTAGCAATGATTCTTGCCAACCCATGCTTTTCTCCACCAAAGTACCATCGATAAGCTCGTAGAGTCGTCGTTCGGTATCCCTTAAATAAGTTACATCCTCGATGGTGGCCGTCCCAGGTGCAGGATTGGTTCGAATGCGAGACGCGGGGATGTTGCCAAGATCCTGAAGCCTTTCTTCCAAGGTTGTTGCTACTGCAATGCTCATCTTGGTCTCCTTTGAAACCCGTGCTGATCAACCCGACCCTTTGGTACCGCATCCTCTATTTTAGTCATGTTCTCGCCCAAGTGAACAGCAGAGGGCTTCGATTAGGCTCTGTACTTTAGGCGTTAGAAAAAACGACAAGTCCCCGTGCGATGGCTGGCTCACGGGGTTGCCTAACCTGCTCGGGCCCCGACGAAGCATCCTGGCGGCGTAGTCAAATCGCCCAACCGCTGGCGCTGACACAAAAACGCGGGGACAGCCCGGTTTGGGAGGTTCTTGTTGACTCGTTTGTTGTACGACGGACTTCTAGTCCGTCGTGCAACACCGATTCGTACCTGCGTAAGCGTACACCCATTTTTTGCCCAGCGTAAGTAACGTTAACGTTGGTTAGGTTTAACACCCCCTAGGGAACCTTAAGCCAGGAGGCGGTTTTTCCAACCGCTGATGGACACTGATGACCGCTGATAAACAGCCGATTATGAACCACGAGGGAAGCTGTGTGTAAGGTGTAAGGGAGGAGCCAAGCGGTGATGGAGGAGCAGGCTTGAGGTGTGAGGCGAAAGCAGCCAAGCAGCCAAGAAATGAGACGAATGAACAGATCAGGTCTTGTTGCAGAAAGCGTCTAGGGCCTTGATCCATGGACCAATATAGTAACCATTGTCATGGTACGTCCGACCCGAAAACATGTGCTGGTCTATCACGCACGGCTCGTTGACGTAAATCCCTCCACAAACCTCTAAATCAAACTTGCACTTGGCCACCGTCGCCATCCGCAAACCCTTGACTATCCCAGCCCTGGCCGGAATCTCTACCCCATGGCACACACTGGCCATCGGTCGCTTGCTCTCCCAAAACCACCGGGTCACCCGCAATAAATCTTGATCCTCCCGGATGTACTCCGGTGCCCGACCACCACTGAAAAAGATCCCTGCATACTCCTCTGGATTGATCTCCTTAAACGCGATCTCCGCAGCAATCGTATACCCCTCCCACTCCTTGGTGATCGTCCACCCTGGCTTGACCTCATGCATGACCATTTGATAAACGCGCTTCTCGGGTCCAGCCACCACCGGCTGATATCCCCCCTCAATCAACCGATAATAGGGATACAAAGTGTCGACCGTCTCGGTCGCATCTCCAACAATAACCAATACCTTGGGTCGATTCATTTGCCTCTCCTCCAA
>CAILTZ010000337.1 GCA_903837255.1 uncultured Pirellula sp.
AAGCACAGCCGCTGCTTCATCCCTCGCGAAAGTCCATTGACAAAATCGTCCCGTTTGTGGGTCAAGTCGAGCAGTTCGAGCACATCGCCGATGACCTTCTTTCGTTGCGTGCGACCGATCTTATAAGCCACGGCGAAGAAATCGAGGAACTCCCAGACCTTCATCCCGTCGTAGACCCCGAAGTCATCGGGCATATAGCCGATGCTACGACGAACATCCATCGGCTGTTTGTTGACGCTAAAGCCGTTGACGGTGCCATCCCCGCGTGTGCTCTTGAGAAGGGTCGCAAGAAATCGAATCGAGGTGCTCTTGCCCGCTCCGTTGGGCCCGATGAAGCCAAAGAGTTCACCGGCTTGGATCTTCATGTTGACCGTAGAGACTGCGGTGAATTCCCCGTAGTCTTTCCCAAAGTTGATTAACTCGATCATGTCGGCAAGATGGTCTTAAGGCGTGGTAAAACAGGATCTGATAAGTGATACATAGTGTACTCCAAGCGAGGCCCCCCCTGCAAACGAATCTCAAGCCTGGGGCTCAGCCATCTGCCGAAATTCCTCTTCGCTCAAGACCTTTACCCCCATCTGCTGGGCCTTCTGAAGCTTGCTCCCGGCGGTTTGGCCAGCGACCAAGAAATCGGTTTTCTTAGAGATGCTTCCCGAAGCTTTCCCGCCGAGTTTCTCGATCAATCGCTCGATTTCATCGCGTGAGTAATGCTGCAACGTCCCTGTCACGACCAGCGTCTTGCCCGCAAAGACTCCGCTGTGGTCGACCGAATCCTCCTCGGAGGTCCTCAGCGATACCCCAGCATCGGAGAGCTGCTCGAAGACACTTCGGCCTTCGTCGCTGCGACAAAAGTCAAAAACGCTTTTGGCGATGATCGGTCCGATCTCCTCGGTATTGGACAATTCCTCTTCACTGGCGCCGGTGAGTCTCTCAGCTGAACCAAAACGCCGAGCAAGAACCGTTGCGACGCGCTGGCCGACATGCCTGATGGTGATCGCATTGAGCACGCGCGACAAACCCCGCTGCTTACTAGCCTCGATCCCCTGCAGGAGATTCTCAGCCGACTTTTTGCCCATCCGATCCAGACTCATGAGTTTCTCGAGGGTCAAACCATAAATGTCTGCATACGAGTTGACTAGCTGGGCATCCACCAGCTGGTTGACGAGCTTGTCCCCCAGTCCTTCGATGTCCATGCAGTCGCGGGTGGCAAAATACCTGAGCCTCTGCCGCCACTGAGCCGGGCACTGGCTCGAGACACAGCGTATGTAAACGCCCGATGCATCCCGCACCAATTTCTCGCCGCACTCGGGACAATGCTCTGGAAACTGAAACTCGGGCAACTCCCCCTCTCGCCTGTGCTTCTCGACGCGAACGATGTGTGGGATGATCTTCCCAGCCTTCTCGACAACCACCCAATCGTCAACCCGCACATCCTTGCGACGAATCTCGTCGAAGTTGTGCAGCGATGCACGGCTGACGGTCGTTCCGGCCAACTGCACCGGTTCCAGTTCAGCCACCGGCGTGATCGTCCCGGTTTTACCCACCTGGGTTTTGATCGCAACGAGCCGCGTGAGAGCTTCGTACTTTTCGATCTTGTAGGCGATCACCCAGCGGGGGGATTTGCTCGTTGAGCCCAAGGACTCTCGTTGCTCGAGGGAGTTGACTTTGATCACCAATCCGTCGACTTCGAAGTCCAATTCATGCAGGTTTTCGACCAAGCGGTTGCAGTGTGTCACGACCTCTTCGGTGCTCTGAAAGCTCTGGACCAATGGCGTGCTGGGAATCCCAAGTTTGCGCACCGAGTCGAGAAATTCCATGTGGTTTCGAACCTGCAAACCTTCGCAAAAACCCATCCCGTGACAAAGGAACCTAAGTTTTCGCTTCGCACAAAGTTTCGGGTTTAGCAAACGGATCGAACCGGCGGTGACATTGCGTGGATTCTTGAATTCGGCTTCGCCGGCGATGGCCCGCTGCTCATTGAGTTGCACTAGGTCCGAGTTGGTCATGTAGACCTCCCCTCGGACTTCGAGGGTTTTGGGAATGTGATTTCCTTGGAGCTCAAGCGGCAGGCCTCGGATGGTTCTGGCGTTGTGGGTCACATCGTCACCCACCTCGCCGTCGCCTCGGGTCACAGCCGCCGCCAAGTGGCCTTGTTCGTACCGGATCGACGCGGCCACGCCATCGACCTTGAGCTCCACGACCCACTCGATGCGCTCCCCGGGCAAAAGTTTCTCGATGCGATGAAGAAACTCTCGCAGCTCCCCTTCGGTGTACGTGTTTTCGATCGAGAGCATCGGGATCCGATGCGCGACTTGCCGCAGTCCCTCGACGGGTTGGTCCCCGATCTTTTGGGTCGGACTCTCCGGGGTGATCAAGCTAGGGAAGCGAGTCTCGTAGTCGTTGAGTTCTCTGAGGAGCCGATCGTATTGCAAATCGGAAACCTGCGGCTCGGCGACGACATAATAGAGGTAGTCGTGCTGGCGAATCTGCTCCCTGAGAGTCAAAACCCTTTGTGCGGCTTGCTCAAGGCTCACGTCCGGATCATCGGGCTTGTGCATGGGCTGGTTTTGTAAGGTGTAAGGTGTGAGGTGTGAGGTTTAAGGTGTGGCGTTGGATCGGAGCGATATACGTTTGCCTGTTTTTGCTGATTTGTAGATCGCGTTGATCAGCTCGACGCTACGACGCCCCTCGGTTCCGTCGATGCGCGAGGGCAATCCGCTCTGGATGGATTTGGCAAAGTCCTTGAACAGTTCTCGGTGTGCGACGTGTCCGATCGCGGCCGGATCGGAAGCTCCTCCGCCGGTGGTGTTGGAGGTCATCTCCGAAAGGATTTTTTCGTCCTGTTTGGTGGATTTGGCAAAACTCCACCGAATCAAAGCTTCCTCTTCGAGTACGGCCATGCCATGCGAACCGGCGATCTCGATGCGTTTGAGGGTGCCCGGATAGGCCGCCGTGGTTGCGACGATGGTTCCCAGCGCCCCGGACTCGAATTCGATCGTCGCCACAGCGGTGTCTTCTACTTCGATGCGATCGTGGGCTCGCAGGGCAGTCATGGCGCTGACGGCGCGGACTGGACCCATTAGCCACAAAAGCAAATCGACGCTGTGGATGGCTTGGTTCATCAGCGCCCCTCCACCGTCCAGGGCCCAGGTCCCTCTCCATTTGCCGCTGTCGTAGTACTGCTGGGTCCGAAACCATTTGACGATCGCATCGGCCAGAGAGATCGAACCAAAGCGGCCTTGCTCGACGGCGGCCTTCATCAAGATCGCTGAGCGATGGAAACGGGACGGGAAGATCGTTCCTAGGTAGACGTTGTTTTTGTCGCATTCGGCTATCAGTTGATCGCAGCGTTTGGTGGTGACTTCCAAGGGTTTTTCCACCAGGATATGTTTGCCTGCGCGGGCCGCAGCGATCCCGGGTTCTAAATGCGCTCCGCTTGGGGTGCAGATCGTGACGATGTCGATCGAGGGATCTTTGAGCATCGCTTGGAGGTCATCGTAAGGCAACCCGCCGAACTCTGAGCAAAAGGCTTCGGCCTTGGATTTGTCTCTTCCGTAACAGGCGATGAGTCTCGAACCCCGTATCTGGGCGATCGCCTTGGCATGGAATTTGGCGATCATCCCGCATCCGATTATTCCCCAACCCAACATGATGTGTGCCTCGTAGTTGCAATGGTGCTAAGCGTCCTTAAAGCACGCGGTTCATCGATCCGCTTTGGCGGCCTTGAATGTCTATCGTAACATACCGGAAGCCCAATTCGGTGGCCCTTTGGGCGATCTGCGATCGCATCGGTTCGCTTGCTGAGAGGGGAAGCTGGCTCGGAGAGATCTCGAGCCTCAAAAGCTCGTCGGCATGCAGACGTGCTCGGACATCGTGGAAGCCGTGAGAATGCAACCATTTCTCCATGGTTTCGATTCGGCTCAGTCGCCCGATCGTCACAATCTGTCCATAAGCGATCCGGCTTGCAAGGCAGGGGCTGGCTGGTTTGTTGGCGGCGGCTAGGCCCCAGTGCTTAGCAATCTGGCGGACGGTCTGTTTGTCGTACCCTAAATCGGCTAAGGGGGCTTGTACGTTCCAGTTTGCGGCTGCCTGGAGTCCTGGTCTGTAGTCACCAAGATCTTCGGCGTTGGTGCCCGATAGGATGGTTTCAAATTCGTGCTCTGTGGCCCAATCCCTGATCGCAGCGTAGAGTGTCGACTTGCAGTGAAAGCATCGATCTGGTCGGTTCGCAACGTAATCGGGGTTTTCGATTTCTCGAGTCTGGATCATCACATGCTCGATCCCGATCGCTTGGGCCAGAGCCCGCGCGGAAGTTTGGTCCGACTCTGGCACAGCCGCCCCGAGACTCGTCCAGGCTAGAGCGTTTGGTCCGTGGGCTCGATACGCGGCGGCAGCCACCACGGCGCTATCGACTCCTCCAGAAAAAGCGACGACGACCCTGTAGTAGCTGGTCCGTATATGCTCGACCAATGCCGAGGCTTTGAAAGCTACTTCCTGCGTATGGTCGCTGCTCACCGGTTTACCGTTTGGGATTCGAGACGATCTGTCGGTAGTAATCGATGGTCTGCCGAATTCCTTCTTCGAGTCCGACGATAGGCTCGTATCCGAGCACTTTGCGGGCCTGGCTGATATCGGCCAAGCTCTCGCGGACATCCCCTACTCGGGGTGGAAGGAAGACCGGCGTGATTTCTTTGCCCAGAA
>CAILTZ010000338.1 GCA_903837255.1 uncultured Pirellula sp.
CTTGATAGCCGTCTTGGTCTGCACCTGCCCGCAGGCCTGTAGGACTTGCAGGATCAATTCGCGCTCAACCTTGTCGACGACGCTCGAATGAAGATCGTTGCTTTCGCTAGGTGCTAACCGCAGCCCTTCGGCCACAAGCAACTTGGTCAGACTTTCAAAATCCGGAGGCGCTGCATTCGAGATGGCAGACAACTCCTGAGCGGGTTGAGTTCCAGTTACGACCCCCGGCAATAGATCGACAGAGAACTCATCGGTATCGGACATAACCACCGCCCGCTCGACGTAGTTCTGCAACTCACGTACATTGCCGGGCCAATGGTAGTCCTGCATGGCTGCCATCGCTTCTCGCTGGATATGGACTACAAACCGCTGGTTTTGCTCGTTGTAATGCTTTAAGAAAAAAGTGACTAGCAACGGGATATCCTCGCGACGCTTTCGAAGCGGTGGCAACTCGATCGGAACCACATTGAGCCGCCAATACAAGTCCTCTCGAAAACGCTCCGAACGGATCTCTTCGGCCAAGTCGCGGTTGCTGGCTGCAATCAGCCGTGTATCGACCGACACCGTCTCGGTGTCTCCCACCCGCTCGAATTGCTTTTGCTGCAAGACCCGCAGGAGTTTGACCTGCAAGTGACGCGACGTGCTGTTGATCTCGTCGAGAAAAATCGTTCCGGTGTGGGCCGCCTCGAACCGACCTGCCCTGTTGCTGACCGCACCGGTAAACGCGCCACGCACGTGACCGAAGAGCTCACTCTCCAACAAACTCTCGCTCAACGCACCGCAATTGACCTTCACAAAGGGACCAGATACCCGGTGGCTCAGTTGATGGATCGCATTGGCAATGACCTCCTTGCCAGTCCCCGTCTCTCCTAACAAAAGCACCGAAGCATTGGACTTCGCCACTCGCTTGGTCAGATGCGCAATCTCACGCATCGCAGGCGAGGACCCGATCACACCGGGCAAATGCTCACCTAACAACTTGGTTAACCTGCCGTTCTCGCGAACGTCGTCTGACATCGGCTCGTCCAAATTCGAGGAATCGAGCCGGCTCAAAAGCCAAGCGGTCTAGGGTTGCGGGTTCGAAGCTGACCGACCGTAAACCTCATCGATGGCGTCCAAGATTTGGCCCATCACCAATCGGGTGACCGGCTCGGTCTCCCCGCGACTGTTATAAATATCGTACTGGGCATTCAGGGTATCGGTAGAGACTAAAACGCCAAAACGTCGGATCGATTGCACAAAAATTTGGCTAGCTTGCTCGCGCTTTTTGGGGGTCTCACTAAGGTCCCCGACCAGCCTCAGGAGGTTGTTTTGTTCCTCTTGGGTATCGGCAAGTCGGATTGTCAAGGTGGCACCATCCCTCGTCGGCACCTCAGGAGAGACGGCTCGTAAGTAGTTTACGGCGTGGTTTTTCCAAAGGATTCGGTCCTCCGGAGTTGCCCTCGGGTGGGCGATCACTTGGTTCATGCGGAAGAGAATGTCCCCCAATCCCTCGACGGTGGGCGGAACGCTCCCCATTACCACCCCCTCATCCCTGGCCGCCACCATGTGCTCACCGCTGCTGAGATTCTCAGCAAGCACCGCGATTGGTACGGTCGAGGTCGACGGGTTGGATCGGATTCTTTGTATTAGCTGCCCTAAATCTAAATCTCTCAGATGATCGACGATAAAGATTCCTTCGATGGGGACCGCGTTCCTCAACGCGTTAAAAACATCATCGACCGAGGATGCTTCCCAGTAACGAAGCCCCATGGAACTGACCAGATCGTGGGCGTGGGAGCGAAGCGAGGGACTCGCACCGATGATCAACACCATCGGGTCGGCCATCAGTTGCCGCATCTCTTTGGCGATGAAGTCCACACGGCTGCTGCCCTGAAACCCACCGTCGCGAAATCCTGTTGCACCGGCCTCGCGAATTGAATTGCCGACGTTTTCATCCGAGTTCCCTAGGGAGACGGGTACCAAGTCGCGCTGATCAATGATGGAGTTCATCAGAGCGATGGCCGCCGGATACCTTACGCTCGGATGCCCAGACTTTGTCGCCGTTGCCAATCGGTCTCGAACGGGGTTGGGCAACAGTGCACCTTGCCAACGGGCCAGATTGGCAACAGCCAAGGACTGGGCTGCCGGCAGTCGTTCCTCGGTTGCGGCATCCCAGATCAAGCATCCGAATTCGTGGCTGTCACGGATGGACTCCGGAAGGAGCGATTGGAAAACTTGGGATTTCGATAGATCGGTTGAACCGCTTCTGGCGAGGTCTTCGAGATAAGCGGCCAGGGCTCGGGCTGAGACAAAATCTCCGCTAGCAGAGGTCCGAAGGGCCAGCGTTGCGGCTTGCGATGCTCTAGCCAACGCTTGATCGGCTCCGTTGCCTTCGCGGATCGATACCCCGCGTCCGTCTTGGCTCAAACCCCAAACGCTTCGGGCAGCGACATCATTGAGTGCCAGCAGCTGCTTATGCTGGTCTAGCGATCTATCTAGTGTTGCGATGTTGTAATCATAAGCCTGTTTGGCATCCGGTACTGTTTTGCCTCGATCGGCCAGCGATCTTTTGATGGCGTCCTTGGTCGACTCTGGGATTGTTGGATCATGGAGAGCGGCCAAGAGCTCAGGACCCATGGAGGCCTGAGGGGCTCGGTTGACCAGCTGAATCAATCGATCCCGCACCTCGTTGTGAGGCGATGTCATGGCGGCTTGCCAAGCCGACACGGCGCTGGGCCCGAGTAGCGAGAAGGCTTCGACCATGGAGTTGGTGGGATTTAGGCCGTTGGGCCGCATGAGGGTATCGAGCAATGCAGCGATTCCAGGATCCCCTGCGGCTCGAATCGCATCGAAACCTGCGCGTCGCTCGGATTGATTCGGGCTAGTAAGCCGGTTGACTTGCTTTGCCAAATTCGCTGGCGAATGAATCTCGTCGTCTGCCAGCTTTCGGAGCTTGTTGATCAGTTGCAATTGTTCGGGCTTGAAAGCACCCGCGTTGGCTTCGATTGCAGCCCAGGTATTGGGGCCTGCGGCTCGAAGGATATCTACCGCCGATGGTCCATCGAGCTCTAGTTGACCTATTCGACCAAGCCATCGGGAGGCTTCATCCCAACGGCGAATACGAGTCATCAGCCCGACGGCTTGGGCCAAATCTTTTGGGGTCGAAGGCGGGTTGGCTCGCAGGGAGCGTACGACCGCATTGGTCTCGTTGGAGTCGATCGCAGATTCTGAACTCTTGGAGCTGTTGCCCGCCACCGGTGCCGTGGGAGTCCCCAGATCTCCAAAGGGGTCCTGGGCCAGGGCCGGCGATACAAGCACGGAACCGACGAGGAGCACAGCCCTATGGGACAAAGTGCGAATGGCTGGAAGAAAAGTTGGACTGGTCGCAATGGAAATCATTGGAACTTTTAAGCTAGGCAGTTGCGTCATGATGAGGGAAGGTCCTTTGGACCGCCTAAAAGTTTACCATGTTGCGCACAGGTTCCCCAACTGTCCAAGTTGGTTTATCCGGGAAAGTTTTCCACGCATGCGGCTGCTTGTGCTGGCCAAAAACTAGGATTTGCCCCGGGGAATCGACGAGCTACCGGCGAATCGACGGACTAATTGTGCAGGTTGCTGTTGCTTCTGCTCGAATCCGGTAAACTACGGCCTACGAGGGCCTTGGGTCCACCTATTCCTATTTTCGCCTTTATCCGCTTGGCTCATGACTGTATCCGAAAGTGCGCTGGATTTATCGGCAGCTTTAGCCAAGTTCGGCTTGCAGAGTTTTCGGCGTGGGCAAAAGGAAGTGATCGAGCACATCATTTCCGGCAAAGATTGCCTATGCGTTATGCCCACCGGAGGCGGAAAAAGCCTCTGCTACCAGCTCCCGAGTTTGGTTCGTCCGGGGATGACGATCGTCGTCTCTCCCCTGATCGCGTTGATGAAAG
>CAILTZ010000339.1 GCA_903837255.1 uncultured Pirellula sp.
CTTCGGCGGTTAGTCTCCTCGATGGCGATCTGCATGGCTTGGGTGACCCTGTCGGCATACAAAATGACCTTAGAATTTACGTTCCGTGCAGCACGTCCGATTGTCTGAATTAGCGAAGTTTCGCTTCGCAAGAACCCTTCTTTATCGGCATCGAGGATGGCGACCATGGAGACCTCTGGTAGGTCGAGTCCTTCGCGGAGCAGATTGACGCCAACGATCACATCGCAGTGGCCTTCTCGAAGATCGCGAAGCAGATCCACTCGGTCGAACGCGTCGAGTTCGCTGTGGAGCCAACGGCATTTGATGTCTTGATCGCAAAAATAATTGGAGAGATCCTCTGCCAGTCGTTTGGTCAGAGTGGTGACCAGGACGCGGTCTCCCATGGCCAATCGTTCGCGAATTTGTGCTAGCAGATGATTGATCTGTCCTTGGGCTGGCACAATCTCGACGACCGGATCGAGCAATCCGGTTGGCCGGATGACTTGTTCGACCACTTCGCCACCGGTTTTTTCAAGTTCATAGTCTCCTGGGGTGGCCGATACGAAGACGACTTGATTGACCCTTTGCTCCCATTCTTCGAATCGAAGAGGTCTGTTGTCCAGTGCGCAGGGGAGACGGAATCCGTGATCGACGAGAGTTGTTTTTCGGTTGTGGTCCCCGAAGTACATAGCGCGCAGTTGAGGGATTGTCACGTGCGATTCATCGACGATGACGAAGAAGTCCTTTGGGAAGAAATCGTGGAGGGTGTCTGGGGTTGCCCCAGGGGGCTTGCCAGAAAGGGGTCTTGAGTAGTTTTCGATTCCTGGGCAGTGGCCCGTCACGGAGAGCATTTCCAGGTCGTATTTGGTGCGGGATTCGAGCCGTTGGGCTTCGAGGATCTTCCCCTCTTTTTGAAACTTGGCCAGTTGCTGAGCCAATTCCTTTCGGATCACGCCGATGGCCTCGTAGATCCGTTGATCGTCGGTGACGAAATGTTTGGCGGGATAGATCATGAGCGCTTGTTCCCTGGAGAGGGCTTGGCCTGTCTCGGGTTGGATGATCGTCAGTTTTTCTACTTCGTTGCCCCAGAATTCAATTCTCAGTGCGAAATCCTCGTAGGGTGGCCATATCTCGATGGTATCGCCTCGGATTCGGAAGTTGCCACGTTGAAAGGCGGTATCGTTTCGTGAATACTGGATATTGACGAGTTTCAGCAGTAGTTCTTCTCGGATCACCAGTTCGCCGATACGGATTGGCACGACCATCTTGCTATACATTTCCGGAGAGCCAAGGCCGAATATGCACGAGACGCTTGCGACGACGATGCAATCGCGTCGGGTGATCAGGGCGCTGGTAGCTGCCAAACGCAAGCGTTCGATTTCCTCGTTGATCGAGGAATCCTTTTCGATGTACAAGTCTTTTTGGGGTATGTAGGCTTCGGGTTGGTAATAGTCGTAGTAGCTGATGAAGTAATGAACAGCGTTGCGGGGGAAGAACTCTCGAAATTCGGAGTAGAGTTGTGCAGCAAGCGTTTTGTTGTGGCTTAGGATCAGGGTTGGCCGTTGGACTTGTTCGATGACATTGGCCATGGTGAAGGTTTTCCCGGAGCCGGTCACTCCCATGAGCACCTGCTCTGGGGTGCCTCGGCGGAGACCTCGCACGAGCGATTGGATCGCTTGGGGCTGATCCCCTGCGGGTTTGTAGCTGCTTTCCAGCTCAAAGGGTTTGTTAATCATTGGCTTGGTGTCGGTGAGAGTCTCAGGTAACGAGTAAGGACACGAACTCTTTGGGCTTTGATACCTGGGATATCTGCCAATTGATCGAGGCTTTGGAATCCGCCGAGTTCGTTGCGGTGTCGGAGGATGGCTTCGATGAGCTTGGGCCCTAGGCCTGGTATCAACTGCAGCTCCTCGGCCGTAGCTTGGTTGATGTCTACGGTCCACTGGTGGGTCAGTTGACGATCTGTGTGATTGCCAAGGGTGTCGTGTTGACGTTGGTAGGCGATCCAAGCAGTGGCGGTTAGCAGGCCAGAGATGGCGAGAATTCCAAGCACACGATTTCGCACACCCAGGGCATGGTAGACGCTCTGCTCGAAATGCGGTGAGGTAGCCTCATGACCGTCCGTGGTGTCGTTCAATCCATTGGTTCCTTGCTCAATCTAAACAGATCGCAACTGGGTCAAGACCTCATGCACGATTCGATTGATGACTTCGTCGCTAGCTCCGGAGGAGATTTCACGGGTGGTGGAGGGCCTAGCTTGCATGAAATCAAATCCTGCAAGCATTTCTTGGAGCTTCCGTTGGGCTGCATCGGCGGCGGTCGATTGCTGTGGCGAAAGAGGCTGTCGGGATTGTCCTAGATCCCAGCCGCGGATTCTTGCACCCCGGCGGAATCCTTCAGGGAATTCCAGGGTCGAGATCATTGCATCGAAGAGTGGCAAGAGTCGGTATTGCAACTGCATAGCTCTGTCCCATTGCCCGGACTTGCAAGACTCATAAATCGCGCGTGTTAGTTCTGGCACTACTCCGCTCGTGGCGTTGGTACCACCGTCGCATCCGACCATAAGCATCGGGACCAGGGAGGCGTCCCAGCCGGTCATGAAGAAGAAGTCCTTTCGCAAAGGGCGAACTTCAGAGATCATCCGCATCATATGGGGGATATCTCCGGAGCTGTCTTTGATGCCGACGATTCTTGGGCACTCCTGCGCAAGTCGCTTGACGGTGGCGACGTCAATCGGGGAAGCGAACAAGGGGATGTTGTAGAGGGTCACATCGACCGAAACGTTGTCGGCGATTTCTTTGAAGTAAGCGAACACGCCGTCGGGAGCTAGGCGATAGTAGAAGGGTGCGACGATCGCGACGGCTCGGCACCCTAGGCTTCCGTAAAGATCGCAGGCGCGGATGGTCTCCCCGACGTTGGCTTCGGCGGCTCCAGCTAGGATCGGCACTCGGCCGCGAGTTTGGTCCACAACGACCTCGATGACCCGCCGTCGCTCTTCGGGGGTAAATCGCACAAACTCCCCTGTGCTACCGTTGGGATATAGGCCGTGTACACCCCGATCGATGAGCCAATCGACGTAGCCTCGAAGCTTGTCCTCGTCGAGTCGACCACGGGAATCCAACGGGGTGATGTTCGGAGTGAAAATACCGGAGAGTGGCTGGTTCATGGCTGTGAAGATATCATAGTTAGGTTGGGTTTTCCATGCGTAAGCACAGGGATTCTAGGCACAGGGAGTCTAGGTTTCAAATTCTCGTGACGCCTTGGATTGCTAGCCAAGCTGGGTTTGGGTGGGGGTAAAAAGTTTTCGCTAGGTGGAAAAAAGGTTACAATCGATGCGTGCGGAATTCGTCGAGGATCAGGACTGAGCAAGATGAACGTATGGTTGATTGGGCAGGCTGTCGGAGCGAGGCAGATGGGGATCGATTTTTTCGATCTTTTGGTCCGTGGTGGGGTTTTTATGGTCCCGATCGCCTTGATGAGCTTGGTCGTAGTGACTTTCCTGTTCGACCGCTGGATTGGGCTTCGGAGAGGCAAGTTGATACCGGGTCGAATCGCCAATTTGCTGCGAGGGGCCACAAAGTTGGGGGCGTTGGATCCGTCGGAGATCTACCGGCTCTGTCGTGGAAATTCGGCGTTGGAGCGAGTCGTGCAGTCCGCTGTTTTGAGAGCGGGAAGGCCCCATAGCGAGACTCAGGCGGCTGTCAGCGAGGCTATTCAGCGGGAGGTTGATCGATCGTATGCCAATGTCCGTTGGTTGAACCTAGGGGCGGGGATCGCACCTCTTTTGGGACTGTTGGGAACGGTATGGGGTTTGATCCGAGCCTTTCACGACACGACGAGGCTCATCGCAGGGGAGAATCGGGCCGATTTTCTGGCGGTGGGTATTTACGAAGCCTTGGTGACGACGCTCGCGGGTCTGATGGTAGCAATCCCGGCGGCTGTGGCGTCCCATTATTTCGAAGGTCGGATCCAACGGATCTTTCGTGACATCGAGGAGTTGTCTAGCGATCTGGTTCGAGGGCTTGATTCTCTGGAGGGTAGAGTTCGAACTGAGGTGACCGGAAAGGAGTTAAGCGTGGTTCCGACGGAGCCTTACTCGGCTGGATATTCCCGGACGATTCCTCCGCCGGTGGATGCTGATAAGCGGGGTTGAGTGTTTTAGCCAAGCCTCATGGCATTAGATGGCCAGCATGAGTTGCGAATAGGCCCAAGTACAAATCGCGATGCAGATGGCAATCAAAGCGACTGTATAGATGAGATTAACTATAGACCAGAGGACTTTTTCAAGGGGGCTCAATGCGGGGCTCATCCAGAGCAAGGGCAAGCCGAGCGCGCCGGTAACCAAAAACAGCATCATCAAAATGAACTTGCGACTCGATATCATCCGCTCCCACTCGGTCTGCGGACGATTGGCTCGATGCTCGACTTTCGTTGTATCTGAAGCTCCTGGGCTAGCTTTCAGGGTATCGTCCTTCGGCAATCTCTTGCTCCCACTGTTTCATCAGAGGCCAATCGATGGCGCAGGTCCCAAAATCAGATAGGTGCAAGTACCCGTTGAGGCGTTCGATCACTCGATTGATCATCGCTGGGTCTTTGCGAAAATAAGGGCCATGGCTGGGCAACAACCACTCTACCGAGGAGTCTCTGATTCTTTCAAGCGAGCGGATGAAGGATGGAATATCGCTGCCGTGGTGAGCATCGATCGCACCGACCCCGCCGTCGCGGTAAATATTGTCGCCGCTAAAGAGCAAGTTCCCGAATTGGAAGGCCAGTTGACTGTCGGCATGGCCTGGGGTTGACCACACGATCAGTTCGATGCCACCGATGCCGATACGATCGCTGTCTTTAATCCGATGTTCAACCGTCACCTTGGGCATCGGCTCAGAGATGCCTTGGGCGTAGATCTCGGCAAAGGTCTGCAAGCGATCGCCGCTTTCCAGAAGCTCGGCTGCCTTAGGGTGGGCGGTGACTGTCGTCTTGAGAATCTGCTTGGCCTTGGCCAACCCCTGGCAATGATCCACGTCGGCGTGGGTGGCTAGCAAGGTTTTGCACTTTGAGAGCGGGAAGTCTAGATCGCGAATCAGGTCGATGATTTCATCGACATGGTCTTCATAGCCGATGTCGATGAGCAACCATTCATCCTGGTGGAAGACCAGATAGAGGTTGCAGCCGATCAAGTGTCCGGCTTGGACGTTGAGTTCGATGACATTGGGGAAAATCGGTTTGCGGGTGATCATATTGGAGAGTCTTTGGATGAGATGGTGGTGGTATAAGCCTACCAAACTCGACAAACTCGCTCAAGAATAAAGCGAGGCTTCAGGTCGATTGCCATTGGCGAATCACCTCAAAAAGAAGAATAGATCCCGTTACGGATGCGTTCAGGGAGTCTATTTTGCCAAACATTGGAATGTGGACGGGCAGGATTTCTTCTGCTTGCCAGCGATCCTCAAGCCCGTTGGCTTCGCTTCCGATGACGATGGCAGTTTTATGGGAGAACTGGATTTGCGAATAGGGTTTGCCGTTTTCGGTGCGGGCGGCCAAGCATTGCACGGAGCGTTTCATCAGCCACTGGAACAGGTCTTGCCAGTTGCCGATCGCGATAGGGATGGTGAACATGGCACCTAGGCTAGCGCGGATGGCATTGGGGTTCCAGACTTCAGCGGTCGGATCGCTGAGTAGAACTGCGGTCGCCCCGGCCGCATCGGCCGTGCGCATAGCGGCCCCGAGGTTTCCTGGTTTTTCTAGCCTGTCGAGGACGAGGTACAGCTCGTGTGTGGACTCGCTTGCGGTTTGAATGCGACTCGGAAGGGATTCCAGGGTGGTCTGAGGTGGTATAGCCATCGCAATGGCTTGTTGGTCCTGTTCTCCGTACTGGAGTTTCCGCATAGGGATTTCAGATAGCCGAGTCCAGCGGATGCGATGCGATAGGTCATCGATACTCGAAGCTGTCTTCATGCTCGAAGCAGGCTCAGGGAGAATTGCCAGCAGTTCGCGGGTCGGGGATTCCCAAGCTTCTTCGGGGATGAAGATTTCAATGCATTGGACGCCTGAGGCCAAGGCGATCGCGATGTTGCGTGTACCATCGATGAGAAAGCGGTCGTGGCGGCGACGGCCTTTTGCCTCCCGCAGGCTTGCGGCGAACTTGACCCGAGGGTTCGATGCACTGGTAATCAGTTCGCTTGTCAAGTCGCACGCTGCTAAAGAAAAATCAACACAATAGTGGCCACTCGGGGAGTCGAACCCCGACGCCTCTCGGCACAAGATCCTAAGTCTTGCGTGTCTGCCAATTTCACCAAGTGGCCGTCTGTGTTTCCCGGATTTTAACCTTCGCAGCGAATGCTGTCGACGGTGTTGGGAAAAACTACCTTGGAATCGGCTTGCGCCATTGGCTGTTGGGATCCTCGTTGGGGGTGTCGGTAATGGAGCCCGAGGTGCCTGAGATTGTCGATGGCAGGGGTACGGGATCGTTCAAAGAGGATTCAATGATCCCGGTGGCTTGGACAACACCACTGCCGACGCGGTCCAAAGTCGCACCGGCTTGGGAGACAGTGTGATTTACCGAATTGGCTGATTTTTCGATGGCGGCTCTTGCGTTATCGGTCGCTAGTTTGAGTTCATTTTGAGCCGAGGCAACCGCATCCGTGAAGGGGCTTACGGAATAGGCAGAGACCGACTTGGGGGCCGCTTGGTTGGGCTGCCCGGCTTGGTTGGGCTGCATAGGGAAAGCGTTCGGGTTCGGGTTGATTGGATTTGAGTACGGGGAGCTCGGAAGGTTGCTTGGTGCATTCGGAGGAGGCACACGTGTGGCCTGATTCCAAGGCATGTTCATCATCGAATTTGACTGGCAACCCCAAGAGGAGATGATCAGGGTTGAAGCAAAAATCGTCCCGTGAATTTTTTTCGTTAGCCCTGACATCGTAAGGATCCTTTGTTTAAGAAAGGTTTCGTTATGGGTTTTTCAGCTTGCTGTCACTACGGTAGCTGTCACTACGGTTGCCCGACACGCAAGCGGCTGGCTTAGCCTCATACTTGATTTCCTTTGACGATGGCAATATCAGTCTTTGCAGGACACGGCCCAAAAGCAGAGGTTATACTTTTTGTTTAAAGGGGCGGGCTTTGGGGCCCCGCCTGGTTTGTTTGGGAGCCTTTTTATGGGAGCTTAGTCATGCCCAGCTGCGCGTATTGCCACGGAGTCATTCTCTTCGGTGGAGTCAAGCAGGATGGCCTAACGTTTTGCAATGCAAATTGCCAAGCTGCGGGGGAGGTGATGTCGATCGCCAGTGAGGTTCCGCCGACTCTGGTCGCCGAAAGGCTTCTGGCCATCCGCAGGGGACTTTGTCCAAAGTGCGGTGGTCCGGGACCAGTCGACTTGCAGATCTCTCACGTGATCACATCGTTGCTTGTTGTGACCAGTTGGGGGACACGCATCGAGCTTGCGTGCAACCGCTGTGGTGTGAAAAAGAAGATATGGGGCATCTTGCACTGCATGCTGATGGGTTGGTGGGGGGTCTGGGGGCTGATCATGACGCCCATTCAAATCATGCGCAACTTCTTTGGTGCCTTTCGCAAGCCAGACTTGGCCGTTACGACCCCACAGCTCGAACAGATGATACGTGTCGAGATCGCACAGCAGGTCATGGCGCAGGGACCTCCGGGACCTGCGACTCCTACTCGATGACATCGTGCTTGTGCTCGAAAGGCGTGGGGACACAACCTTTTGAGGGGTAACCCTGCCGATGGGAAGTCATCGAGAGCGTGTTAGCCTGGCGCTCGATACCGTCAAATCGGGACATTGATGAAGTTGCATTTCCTAGTAAGCGGCAAATGATAGCGGAGCAGCGCAAGCTGCCCGGTGAGTCTAAATATCCAGTGGTTTCCTGAGTGTTCGAGCGTGGAACACTAGAAAATTCTGCGGACGAGCCGAGAGCCGAAATTTCATCTCGACACGAACCTGACAGTTCGTGTATCGGAATAGATGTCCAGCGAACGCTGCCCGACTCGCAAGCCGCATCTTATCCAGAGGTTTCCTGATCTATGAATCGTTTCGAGAGCTTTTTGATCGGTTTGGCTGCCGGAATCGCCACACTCTACCTGGTCATGCACTTTACGGTTGTTCGGGCTAACGATGGTTTTCACTGGATCCCCAAAGTCAGCGCCAAGCTCGATTTGCCTTATGAGGACGTACGGGACTTTAAGTCTGAGCACTGGCAGAGGCGCCCTGGCTTGACCATGTCGATCCTTCGAGCACGCAAAGGGTATTTGATCGACGATAGGACGCAGCATCAGTTTCAACAAGCGACCAATCAGATGATTAGTCAAGCTCGCTCGGCGAGTCAGCCTAATGGGATGCGATCGCAATCTACTGGTCCGATCAGATCTGCTTCAAGTTCGATGCTGGCAGGTTCTGCAAGTGCAGTGCGCTGAGTATCAGCCCTCGCTGACTCGAAGTTTGAAGCATTCGCTATCGACACTTGGTAGCTCACGGATTGCGACGTGCGCGCGGCTTGCTTCCGACTCGCTGCATTCGTGGGTCATGATAATCAGTGGAACTTTGTTTGGCGCGCTCGACTCGGCCGGTTCGTGTTGAATAATCGAGGATATCGAAATACGGTGTCCACCCAGGATGCCAGTGATTTGAGAGAGTACCCCTGGTTCATCGGCGACCAAGTATCGCATGTAGTAGCGACCGATCGTTTTTGAGTAAGGGATCATCTCGATTTCGCATTGGCGATCAGACCAGAGTTGTAGCCGTCGGAAGGTGATTTCTGTGCGGCCTGCTGCGGTGTCGATCATGTCTGCCACGACAGCCGATGCTGTGGGCATTTGACCGGCTCCCTGTCCATGGAAGAACATATCTCCAACCGCGTCTCCGACGATCGTGATGGCATTGTACGGGCCTCGCACCTCGGCCAACGGGCGTCCGTTGCGGATCAATGTTGGAGAGACGTGCAGTTCGAGATTGTCATCGATCAGCTGGGCGGTAGCCAGCAATCGGATGCGATACCCAAGCTTCTCTGCGTAGCGAATGTCTTCGATTGTGAAGGCTTCTAGTCCCTTGCGGTAAATCTCCTTCCAGTCGATGCGAACGCCGAACGCCAAATGGGCGAGGATTGCAAGTTTTTGTGCCGTGTCGCTACCGTTGACATCCATCGCCGGGTCCGCCTCGGCGTACCCAAGTCGCTGAGCGATTTCCAGAGCCTTGTCGTATTCGAGCCCTTTTTCGGACATTTGCGTAAGGATAAAGTTGCTCGTTCCGTTCAGGATTCCTCGCAGAGAGATAATTTGATTGGCGGTGAAGCACTGCGTGATATTGGCGATGATTGGGATACCCCCGCCAACGCTTGCTTCGAACGCAATGGTCCGACCGAGGCTTCTTGCTCGATCGAAGAGTTCCTCGCCGTGTTGTGCCAGGAGGGCTTTGTTGGCTGTGACAACATCTTTGCCCGATTCGAGCAATTGGAGCATGATGGTCCTGGCAGGTTCGATTCCACCGATCAGGTGTGCGACGACGCTAATTTGATGGTTATCGAGGATTTCTTGGAGGTTATCGGTTAGGATTCCGGCGGGAAGATCGTCGATTCCTCGGTTTTTGCTCAGGTCCCTAACAAGGGCTTTGTTGAGCCATAGGACGCGGCCTGCGTGCCGTGCCAATCGATCTCCGTGCTCGAGCAGCAACCGCGCTACACCGGTCCCGACGGTTCCCATTCCGACGATCGCAACGTGGGTTTTTTCCATCCCGTGCCAGCGGTCTTTTTTAGGCTCTGTTGCCTGTTTTTCGCTTGCTCCAATGGGTTCGTTCAAGATCTTGCAGCTACCTTTATTCTGAAACCCCAAAATGGAGGGGTGGGTTCCTCGCGTTTTTCTCGCAATCCATTCTCTCCTAGAGTTTGTCGAGAGTACCCAAAAGCCCACGAATTTGAAGGACAAAACCGGTTTTCTGGGCCGAAGAAAAGGGGTGGGTAGCAAATTTTTTTCGAAAATTTTCGAAATGATACGAAACAAGGCCCTCGGCGATGGGTTAGCCTACCCCTAGCGGTTTGATGTTTCGTTTGAGTTTTCTCCGTTTGTTGATCTCAATCGCTAGCATCGAGTCGGACTACACACAACCATCCAAGATACGTTGCATGAAGGGACTTGCTCATGCTCGGCTCAGAAACCGCGCTGTGTCCAGAAGCGGCCGCGCTGTGTCCAAACTCGGGCCAGTCGCGAAGTAAAACCAGGCCCAGCCACGTTAGATTCATCTACTTTAGGTTCATCTATTGGCTAGCCTTTGCGATGTCATTAGGTGCTGCGAGCGCTCAGGATTCGAAAGAGTCTGAGCCAAGCACTCCGAAGCTCACCAAGCAAGAGTTGCAGTTCTTCGAAACTCGGATCCGACCGCTGTTGGCGACCAAGTGTTACGCTTGCCATTCGGTCGAGTCGGGGGAAGCCGAAGGGGGTTTGAGGCTCGATTCTCGCGAGGCGATGTTGCGTGGTGGAGCCAGTGGCCCGGTGGTTATTCCCAAAGACCCGGTCAAGAGTTTGTTGATCAAGGCCATTGAGCACCAGGACCCGAACTTGGCCATGCCACCGAAGAGTGCTGGTGGCAAGTTGTCTGCGGGCGAGATCAAAGAGTTGAGCCGTTGGGTTCGAATGGGGGCACCTGACCCACGCAAGGAAGAAGACCATTTGGTTGCC
>CAILTZ010000340.1 GCA_903837255.1 uncultured Pirellula sp.
CTCTCCCCAGAAACGCCAGCGATTGTACACGATACGCGCCGAACCTGACTCGTTTTGCGAACGGATAGATTGTTGCTTGGATCCTTTGCGAGCTTGGCGCCTTGGCGAGAAACCCGCTTCTGGCGTTCCCTGGTTGCTGCCGGGGTTCCTGAGTCTCACCGCAAAGGCGCAAAGGACGCAAAGGGAGATAGCCATGCAAGCAACTCGAAAATCCTGATTGATAGCAAGCAATCAGAATCGGGCCGTTTTCCTGAGCGAACAACTGTTGATGATTTACCTACTGCCTCGTCTGTTTTTCTCCGCGCCTCCGCGCCTCCGCGCCTCCGTGTCTCTGTGGTTAGCCTTTCACTCAGGCTTTGATACCCAAATGTTGCGAAAGACCACCGGGTTGGAATGATCCTGCAAATACAAAGGCCCACCCTCGGGCGCCTCGCCACCCACACCCCCAGGCGTCCCCCTGGGGAATTCCAGATCGTCATGGATAACGACCCCATTGTGCCGAATCGTCACCCGAGCATTGGTGGTCTTCTTGCCATCGGTATCAAACTTCGCTGTCTTAAAATCAATATCGTACGTCTGCCAACTCAGCGGTGGATAACACATATTGAGCTTGGGACTCGCTATCTGATAGATCCCCCCACACTCGTTGTTCTCACCCCTTAGGCCAAACGAATCGAGCACCTGCAACTCGTAACGCCCTTGGATATACACGCCGCTGTTGCCTCGACCTTGCCCTGAATCGCTGGGCTGAAACGGTGTGCGAAACTCTAAATGCAATCGATGATCCTGAAACACATCCTTGGACTTGCAACCAACCCCCAAGAACTTCTGGTCGATGAGCTTTCCACCTTCGAACTTCTCTACACTGGTTCCATCAAAGAGAACCAACGCCCCCTTGGGTGGCTCCATCCCAAGCGTCTTGCTCTCTCGCATGATCTTGGTCAACTCCCCAAGCTTCTTCCCGTCCCCATCGGTGACCGTCAGCGTCTTGCCATCGATTGCAACGCTGTAGTCTCCTTCCTTACCCTTGGCGAGTGAACCCTCAACCCGATCCACTTTGCACACACGCGTCGGCTCCTTGGAATTGAATCCATCCCCTGGCAACCCTCCCTTCAAAAGATGCACTTCGAGCGTCTTGTCTGACGTGGCGATGACTTGTGCCCCCCAAGTCCCATCAAGGGTCCCTACCACGCCCATGTATTCACCTTGCAAGCGGTACAGTTCTCCCGCTGCCTCGACACTCGTGAAGGTCTCGCCCGCCATCACACTCGATACATCAAGCGACATCGCCACCAGGGGTGCGACGGTTCCTACTGCCAAAAAATTTCTTCGGTCCATTTTGTTACTCAGCTTATTTTGTCTAAAAAAAACATCGCAATGAAAACAACTTCAAACGCAATCGGCAACGATTATAACACAACGCGATACGACCATGGATTGTTCACTATGCTTACGGTCCGAGTTGAATCTCAAACCAATAGCTCCTTGACCACCCGACCGTGAACATCGGTGAGCCGGAAATCCCTGCCACCGTATCGAAAAGTTAACCGCTCGTGATCGATCCCCAAAAGATGCAAGAGCGTGGCATGCAAATCGTGAACATGCACCTTGTCCCTCTCTGCGTAAAAACCAAAGTCGTCCGATGCACCCCACGAAAACCCAGGCTTGATCCCCGGCCCACACATCCACCACGTAAACGCGTGGGGATTGTGATCCCTGCCATTGTCTCCCTGTGCCGTCGGCGTTCTGCCAAACTCGCCGCCCCAAATCAATAGCGTTTCCTCGAACAATCCCCTTCGCTGCAAGTCCTCGATCAACCCAGCGATCGGACGATCGACTTGGCCTGCAAGCTCGGCATGCTTCTCTTTAAGCTCCGCATGCTGGTCCCAATACGCATGGGAAACCTGTACGTACCTTACCCCCGCTTCACTCAATCGCCTTGCCAAAAGGCACTGCCTACCAAACCCATCGGTCGGCCCTCCATCGATCCCGTAAAGCTTCAAGGTCTCCTCGGTCTCTTGCTCGATTTGAAATCGCCCTAAGGCTTCGCTCTGCATGCGATAAGCCAGCTCGTAGGTTTTCTCCTTGGCCTCAATCGCAGCCGCCAAAGCACCGTTGGATCCCATTCGCTCCATGTCTCGCAGATAATCGAGCTGCAATCGTTGCAAGGGATCCGAATGCTTGGGCACCAAATTCTCGATCTTGGCCTCTTTGCCCGATACCGCAATCCGAGTCCCCTGATGGTTCGGGGGCAAAAAAGCCGACCCGAAATTTCTTACCCCTCCATGACCCAACGTCGGATTGATGGTGATGAAACTCGGTAGGTTCATGTTTTGTGTGCCGAGCCCATAGCTGACCCAAGCCCCCAAACTCGGTCGCACAAACGTATCCGAGCCTGTATGGATCTTTAGCAACGCTCCGCCATGCGCCTCGTTCGATCCATGCAACGATTTGATGAACGTCAAGCGATCTACATGCTTGGCCACATTCGGGAATAGATCGCTGACCCAAGTCCCCGTCTGACCGTACTGTTTGAACTCCCAAGGGCTCTTGAGCAGATTCCCTGTCTGGGCGAACTGGATCCGTGGTTTGGGGATCGGCAAGGGTTGACCGTGGAGTCGAATAAGCTCCGGCTTGTAGTCAAACGTATCGACATGCGACGGCCCTCCATGCATGAACACAAAAATCACTCGCTTGACCCGTGGCTCAAAATGGCACCCCTCAGGAATCACCCCGTCCACACGGGCTTGCTCCGCGAGCTTGATCTCCGGATCTTGTGAATACCCATAAGCAACATTCGATCGATCTTGCGCCAACAACTGGCCAAGCGCCAGGCCACCCAAACCTTGTGAGATCGCCCCCAACCAACTGCGACGGGAGGTACCAGTGTTCATTGAGAAGTGCTCCATGGTTGCTTACTCCACCCAAATGAACTCTCGTAGTGCAAACAAACTATGGACCAAGCTCCCCAGCGCCTTGGCTCGCATCGACTCGCGGTGCGAATCGGACGACGCACCTTCGGGTGCCTTGATCTGCGAACCCCAAATCTCCATCGCTTGAATAACAAACGCATTCGACCTTTCGAGCTCCAGCCCCGTGGGTTCCCGTCCGAGCACCTGCTTAAACGCGACGGCAATCGCTTGATTATTGTCCTGCGAACTTTTAGATAATTCCTGACCGAGCTTCTCTGAGGATTTCCAAACAATCTCGTTGTTCAAAAAGAAGAGCGATTGGCTCGGTACGGTGGTCGTCGCACGCTGCTCGATATGACTTGCAGGATCCACGTAATCGAAGATCGCAAATGTATCATTCAGCGCCGCGCGGTTGATGTTGAGGTAGATGCTTCGTTTGGCACTATCCATCGATTGAACCCCACTCCACACACGACGATCGAGCCTTTCGGCGCACGCAAGCAACGAATCGCGAATCGGCTCCATTTCCAATCGATGGCGATTCTGTCGCCACAACAATCGATTCTCTGGATCCTTCGACTCATAGAGGCCACTTCGCGACGAACGCTGATAAGCCGCCGATAGAAGGATCTCTCGATGCAACCATTTCAATGACCAACCCTGCTCCATCCAACGCCTAGCTAACTCGTCCAACAACTCCGGATGCGTCGGCGCCTCACCTTTCAATCCAAAATTCGACGGCGATCCGACCAGGGGTTGCCCAAAGTGCCACATCCAAACACGATTGACCATCACGCGCGCAAACAATGGATTCGAACGGTGAGTTAGCCAACGCGCTAGCTGCATTCTGCCGCTGTGGTTTGGCTCGATCGATTCGAGTTCCAACGCTTTGGTGAGCGTCACGGGCAAGCCTCTAGGAATCTTTTCCTCGGTCGGCTTGAGGTGATTTCCTCGGATGTGGATCGGTAACTCGACGGCTTGTTGTTCCTCGACCGCCATCGCCTTGTCGAACTCGGGCATCCCTTTTCGCAAATCCTCGAGCTGTTTGTTGGCCGCGTCGAACTCTTTCTTGATCTCTTCGCTGTAAGGTCCATCCTTCAATCGCGCAAAAGGATCTTCGGGTAGCTTCTCTAGCTTGCCCTCAGCAACGAGTTGTTCGTGGATTCGCTTGGTCGACATCCGCTGCGACTCGACCCCTTGGTCGATCTTCTTTTGATGCTCGGCTCTCTGGTTTTCTCTAGACTTGGTCACCAAAGGACGTTCCATCCACTGGCTCACGAACGCCTGATCGGCCATGGTCCTGGTGCTCATGAAGATCCCCGCCATCGCATAGTAATCGCGCTGCGCAAGCGGATCGAACTTATGATCATGGCACCTAGCACACGAAAGCGTCACTCCCAACATCGTTCGAGAAAACGTATCGATCTGCTCATCGACGATATCGATGCGCATCTTGGCTTTGTCCTGCTC
>CAILTZ010000341.1 GCA_903837255.1 uncultured Pirellula sp.
ACTTGAGATTTTTTGGACTTGCAACTCACGATAAAATTGTCATACTCCGGGGCCCGAAAGGGGAATATTACAGAGGTTTTTCGTCGATATTTGCCTCGCAGGGACTATTGTTTGTCCCCTCGAAGCGCGACGGCAACTGGTTTGGTAAAGCGATAGTTTGGTAAAGCGATGATTGAGACGATAGAAGTCAAAAAGCGAGACACTAAGGGATCGCGAGCCATGATCAAGATCCGCCAGAGCGGCTCGATCCCTGCGATCCTCTACGGGCACGGAGAAGAGAACGTCTGCCTGACGGTTTCACTCGATACCGTAAACAAATTGATCAAACACGGAACGAAGCTAGTGAATCTCCGCGGCGAGATCACCGATACCGCCCTGCTCAGATCCGTCCAGTGGAGCTCGATGGGCGATTACATCATTCACGTTGACTTTGCCCGCGTTTCGCAAACCGAAACAGTGGTCGTGACCGTCCCGGTCCATCTCCACGGCGAAGCCCCTGGAGCAATGTCCGCAGCCGGACAACTGCGGTTTGTCTCGCACGAGATCTCCATCCGATGCCCTGCAGTCAAAATCCCTGAATACATCACTTGCGAAATCGGTCAGTTGCAGTTGGGCCAAGCCGTTCACGTCAGCGAACTGAAGTTGCCCGAAGGCGTCGAGGCAGTCACTCCCGGTTCAGTCGTCGTGGCTCAGGTCGTCGTGGCAGCGGGAGCTGACACCGAAACGACTTTGCCGACATCCGCCGAACCGGAACTGATCCGCAAAGAGAAAGCCACTGAAGCGGGGGCCTAATGTCTGGTTCCACCACCAAGTTAGAGCCACCCAGTCAGGTGGCCTTGAAACTCGTGGTCGGACTGGGAAACCCCGGCTCAAAATACGAAAACACAAGACACAACATTGGATTCGATTGCTTGCAAAAACTGCATGCCTCGATGGGCTCGGTAACGGTCCAGTCCAAGTTCGAGTCCCAAATTGCCAAAGGCTCGCTAGGATCGCAAGACGTCGTCCTGGCTTGGCCAATGACCTACATGAATTGCAGTGGACGAGCCGTCGCCCAAATCGCTCGCTTCTACAAAATTCCAACAGATTTTATCCTTGTGGTATGCGACGACCTCAGCCTGCCACTCGGAAAGTTACGGTTGCGAAAAGGTGGTTCCAGCGGTGGACAGAAAGGACTCGATGATGTCCTCAAATCCCTGGGAACACAAGACGTGCCAAGACTCCGCATCGGAATCGATGCGACCCCCGAGAACCGCCAGACCGTTGACTACGTGTTGAGCAAGTTCTCAAAGAAGGAACGCGAGGTCGTCGAGGAGTCGCTAGTCCTAGCCCTGGATGCTGTCCAGTGCTGGATGAAAGACGGAATCGAAAAGGCAATGAATCGGTTCAACGCCTCGAAATAAAAGCACACACTAGCAAGCACTCAAAGAAATAACCTGTCGTCCTTAGCGCGGAGTAGTTACGTTGACCATCGCATCCTACGAATGTCTGTTCTTGTTCGATAGCAACCATTATGCCCGCGATGCGGGTGGGGTTGCCAACCGCATTCAAACCATGATCACCGACCTGGGTGGGGAAATCCTCGTCAGCCGCCTGTGGGCCGAACAACGCCTAGCCTACCCCATCAAGGGACACAACAAAGGGACTTACTGGCTAGCTATCTTCAATCTCGATACCTCTAAGCTCAAAGAGCTCAACCGAGCCTGCCAACTCAACGACAGCCTCTTGCGACACCTGTTCACCAGACTCGATGCTAGACTCGTCGATGCCCTGGTCGCTCACGCACAAGAAAAAGTCGTCGTGCCCATCGACCAAATCGAACGATCGGCAGCGGCTGCCACCGTCGGAGCCGATGAAGAAGAAGAGGTCGAAGTCGAAGCCGACGAGGAATAAAACCCCACCGGTCGACTCGGAAATTTTGTACCAAATCCAACCGAAGATTTCTTTTGTCGGTAAAATCTTCGGAAATAGCACCATCTGCATTTCTCCCCCACCAGGAGTTGGATCATGGCCAGTTTCAACCGCGTTATCTTGATCGGAAACCTCGTCCGAGACATCGAGGTCCGACACACCACCAACACCAAGCTGGCCGTTTGCCAAAACGCCATCGCTGTGAACGACCGGCGAAAAAATGCCGCCGGCGAATGGGTCGATGAAACCTCCTTCATCGACGTGACCTTCTTCGGCCGAACCGCCGAACTCGTCGGTCAATATCTGACCAAAGGCTCCCCGGTGTTCGTCGAAGGTAGACTCAAGCAAGACACGTGGGAAAAAGACGGGCAAAAGCGGTCCAAGATCCACGTGATCGTCGAGCGCATCCAGTTCCTCGCCGGAAAATCCGACGGTGCTCGATCCGACGGTGCTCGATCCGACGGTGCTCGATCCGACGGTGCTCGATCTAACGGGGCTCGATCCGACGGGGCTCGATCCGACGCCGCAACCGAGGACTCCGCTTCCAAATTACCCGCTCCAAACCGTTTTTCCGATCCAAACGGCTACAGCGGCTCGCCCGACTCGGTCCAACATCCCGAAATTCACGAAGAACCCGTCTATAACGACGGAGAAATGCCCTTCTAAAATACTCCTTTTGTCGCTATAACACTGGGCCCTTTTCACCCAAGGGGACTTCGCACTCGCCTTGCGAAGATCCAGTTAGCAAAGATTCAGTTAGCGGCCTGCTTCCCAGTACCCATCATGACAACTCCATCCAAAACGACTCGCAAAAAACGAGCCCCGCAATTCCCAAGGCTCCCCAAAGGCCCCAACGGTGGCATCCAATTGATGCTCATCCAAAACGTACAACACCTTGGGAAAGCCGGCGAAATCGTCGAAGTCAAACCAGGGCACGCCAACAACTACCTGCTCCCCGAAGGCCTCGCGATCATCTCCAACGATCACCACAAGCGGATGATCGAAAAGCATAAAGAGAAACTCGCCGACATCGAAAAACAACGCCTCGTCACCTTGCGCACTCTGGCAGACCAAGTCGGTAGGCAATCGATCAACGTCGAAGCCAATGCCAACGAAGAAGGTCACCTCTACGGCAGCGTCGGCACCCCAGAAATCGTCGCGGCCCTGAGAGCCAACGGCATCTCCATCACTCCAGACCAAGTCAAGCTCGACGGGGTTCTCAAAGAACTCGGACTCTACACCGTCCGCGTTCAGTTTCACCCAGAAATCTCGACCGATGTCAAGGTTTGGGTCGTACCCGCAGCATCGAACTAACCTGCAACGAACTCCCGCTGGGCTAACGAGCCCCCAAGTTAGGTAAGACAACGTTCGACAAGACAACGCCCGATCGTACAAAACCGTTAATCAGAGGCAAGGAGCGATAGCTTCTTGCCTCTTTTAGTTTTGACACTCCAAACATGTTCGCTATCTATTGAATCATCCCCACATCCATTTCAAATCGCTCCGGTCTTTTCCCCAACTCGTGATCCAATGGCCGATGTCCTCGCTCGCGAAGAATATGTCGAACAAGCCTACTTGTTCCGGATCCTATGGGAGCGGCTCGGTCAGGACCTGACGCTACAAGACCTCCTGCAGCAATGCCGCTACGAGGTCCTTGCCACAACCAAACTGCCGCTTGCAATCGACTTTCTCAACAGCGAACTCAAACACTCCGGAGCCATATCCCAGGGCATGCGGAGGCTCGGACATTACTTCACTCCTTATCAAGCGTTCTTGGTCGGGCAAGCCGAAGAGGACAGCGGTCGATTCGACTTCCGAACCTCACTGCTAGTCCTTCAAACCGAAGCACTCTACAAGAGCTCTGCGCAATTCGATCGCCAAGGTCTATTCTTCTACCAATTCGAATCCCTGTGCCGGCACCGACTCTCCTACGACGCAGGGCTCAAAGCCATGAGCCTCGACCCAGCCTACAACAAAGACTGGCAAGATTGGCTATTGATCCTCCAAAAGCAACTAGGACTCGTCGATCTAGCCGATCTAATCTATGGTCGCAGCGAAGATTTCCTGGCTTACCGCAAACGGCATCTAGGTGCCGATGCCCAAGCCGATTATCCGATTCTCTTCGGGGTCCGCGAAGGAAAAATCGCATTCGCCAACCGCCGCAAAGAACCCCTGTTTCTCTTTGCCGCTATGCAAAGACACCTAGGCTATCCCAACGTCCCAAAACGCGAAATCGTCGACCATACCTTGGAAATGATCCCCCAGATGCAGCGCCGCATCGAACGCCTCGAAGCCCGCCTGAAACTCATGGAACAAGAGCAGCGACAAGGGATCGATATCACCAAATTCTATGGCAAATCCATCCCTCCGATAAGCGATCTGGCCGACGGCATCGATTTAGGCGAAAACAACTGATCGAGTTTCTGGAATCTATCGGTTCGTGATACAATCTTAGGAACTGTATTTCACCCCTTTGCCGGACAACCTAAGTCGACTTCATAATGAATTCAGCTGATCAGGCGCAAGCCGACCTACAGCGCTTGCAACTCGCTCGCGACCAGATCGTCACCCAACTCTCTAAAACCATCGTCGGCCAACAGGAAGTGATCGAGCAGCTGCTCATCAGTATCTTCGCCCGCGGCCACTGCTTGCTCGAAGGCGTCCCTGGCTTAGCCAAAACCCTGATGATCAGCACCTTGGCCAAAACGATGAACCTATCGTTTAGCCGCATCCAATTTACTCCCGACCTCATGCCCGCGGATATCACCGGCACGGAGATCATCGAAGAGAATAAAACCACCGGGGCCCGCGAACGGAGATTCATGGAAGGCCCTCTTTTTGCCAACGTCGTTTTGGCAGACGAAATCAATCGTACGCCTCCGAAGACCCAAGCTGCGTTGCTCGAAGCCATGCAGGAACGCCAGATCACCGTCGGTCGCGTTCGGCACTCCCTCCAAGACCCCTTCTTTGTGTTGGCCACTCAAAACCCCATCGAGCAAGAGGGTACCTATCCGCTGCCCGAGGCCCAACAAGACCGATTCATGTTCAAGGTCTGGGTCTCCTACCCAACCTTCGACGATGAGTTCGAGGTCGCCAAACGGACCACAGGCCGAGGCTCGAGCGACATACAACCAGTCCTAAGCGGTCCGGAGATCCTCTCGCTCCAAGAATTCATTCGAGGCATCGAAGTCTCTGAGAATGTGATCCGCTACGCACTGGCACTGGTCCGACAAACCCGGATCGGACAACCCGGTGTACCGGAGTTTGTACAAGACCAGTTGGCTTGGGGCGCCGGGCCTCGCGCCGTGCAGTTCCTGATCCTCGGAGCCAAAGCCAAAGCGGCCCTCTCGGGTCGCTCCCATGTCGATACCGCCGACGTCCAGTTTTGCGCCAAGCCGGTTCTGCGGCACCGCATCGTCGTGAACTTCGCCGCCGAAAGCGACGGTGTGACGAGCGACAAGGTCATCGAACAACTGATCCAAAATACGCCGACTGCTCAAGACCAATTGCTGCAAGATGCCCGATTCCAAAAACTATTTGCATCCTGAAGCAATCCGGCGCATCTCCTCGATGGAGCTCCGGGCGAGGAACGTGGTCGAGGGATTCCTCTCGG
>CAILTZ010000342.1 GCA_903837255.1 uncultured Pirellula sp.
CAAAGAGACGCACTCTTGGAGCAACAAGACCTGGGGCTACGAAGGTCCAGACCCAGATCCGACTCCGGTTCCGGAGTCCTTGCAGTGGGATCTCTGGCTAGGTACCGCGGCCGAGAGGGCCTTTTCCCAGGGCCACTTCCATCCCGGGAATTGGCGTCGATGGTACGACTACGGGTGTGGGACAATGGGAGATATGGCGATCCATATCCTCGACCCGGTCTTTACTGCACTGAAGTTAGGGACGCCGACCAAAGTCCTTTCGAGCAGTTCGGCAGCCCCCAAGAAATCCTTTGGGATGCAAAACCACACCCGGTACACTTTCCCCGCTTCGCCCTTTACGACCAACGATTTTCTGCTTACCTGGAGCGATGGTGGCAAGATGCCTGACACGACGGGTTGGCCTCTGGAAGGTGCCGACGGAAAGCGGATTGGACTGCCTGATCAAGGCTCGATATTCCTGGGCGAAAAAGGTGCCGTTCTTCTTCCGCACGTGGCGATGCCGATGTTATTGCCGGCAAAACAATTCGCAGATTACAAAATCGACGCTGCGCCGGATGGAAACCACTACCACTTGTTTGTCGATGCATGCTTGGGCGGTGCTCCGACCACGGCTCATTTCGGATACGCTGGTCCATTGACCGAAGCGGTTTTGCTGGGCACCCTGGCCAACCGTTTTCCGGGTAGCGAACTGCAATGGAACGCCGAAGCGATCTCGATCCCGAATCACGAACTCGCCAATGCTTTGCTTCGAAGATCCTATCGCAAGGGTTTCGAAGTCGACAATCTGTCGTAGGCCAGGTCAATCCCAGTGGCATCTCTGGTCATCGAATCGGATTGGATTGTGCCTGTGGAATCTCCTGCGATTCGCGGGGGATTCCTGGCGGTCGAGTCCGGAAAGATTATTTACGTCGGCCAACAGTTGCCTGGAAGATTTAGGGCTTTTCCAAAGATCCATCTTTCTGGTGGAGCGATCCTTCCTGGGCTGATCAACGCCCATTGCCATCTGGAACTCAGCGACATTGATCGGCCATTGGAGGTCCCAAGTGGTATCGATTCTAGTGGCCCGATGGTCGGATGGCTTGGCAAGCTGATGGCTCGGCGACGAGCCATCAGCCAGTCAGGAGCTGAACTCGCAGAAAGCAAGTGCAATGCGACACTTCGGGGGATCGAGCAAGCTTGGGAGACCGGCACGCGACTGGTTGTCGATAATATCACGGCCCCTTGGTCTGGCGATTGGTGTGAACGGACGGCTAGGGGTTTTTTTGCGGGGGCTCGATCGGATGCTTTGAAAGCCTTGGTTCCTGAAGTACCGATCCACATCAAGCCATGCATTGAGTTGGTTGATGTGACCGAATTGCGTGGCGAGCAGACTTGGGCGTTCGCACAGCAGGCTGACGCGAGTATTTCCCAGGCCGATGCTGTTTGCCGCCGTCCGGTTGGACTCGCGCCGCATGCCCCTTATACGGCATCGAAGCGAGTGGTTGCGAAAGCTGTCGCGTCGGCTTGTGAGCCCCATGGTTTAGTCAGTATGCACTTGGCGGAGAGCCTTGAGGAGCTCGAATGGACCGATTGCAGGCAAGGTGCATTTCGCGAATGGATTTCTCCATGGATAGATTCCCAGCACGCCCTGCACATCGTCACGTTTGATGAGCTTCTACGAATTTTGGCGGGTGCCCATCGAGCATTGATCGCGCACGGCAACTATCTAAACCTTCGGCAGATCGATTGGCTAGAGCAGTATCGTGAGCGGATGGCGGTCGTGTATTGTCCTCGCACGCATCAGCATTTCCGTCACAGCAAGCATCCTTCGGAGAAGCTAGCCGATCGCAAGGTATCGGTATTTTTGGGAACGGATTCGAGGGCCTCGAATCCTGATTTGTCGATCTTTGAGGAATGGAAGACGGCTTGCAAAGCATTTCCCGAACTGGGACCTAGGTATTGGATGGCCGCTTGTACGACTGGTCCTTCGATATTTCTGGGGACGGAGCACTTAGCTGGTACGATGCGTATGGGGAGCAAGTCGTTATTGACTTGGGTGCCCTTGGGTGAGTCTTCGATTTCGTGCGAGGCGGAGCTTTGGCATTCGATGCTCAGTTCGTGTGGTGTTAGACCTTTGGAAGTCCAAGTTTCGTTGATTGAGACGAAGTTTGCTTAAGCCCTAAAAAGATTGGTAAATCATGGAATCTGAGCGAGAACCAAAACCGGATGGTCCACTTCCCCGCGCGGTGTGGATACTGAGTTTTGTTTCCTTTTTTGCTGATATCTCGAGTGAGATGATGGTACCGCTTTTACCACTTTTTCTCGTCGGGGCGTTGGGAGCTAGCGAGATAGAGCTTGGGGTCATGGAGGGTGCAGCAGTGCTAATCGTTTCGCTGATGTCTGCGTATGCAGGTTTTCGGAGCGATCGGCGCGGGATCAAGGGAGGAAGGGTTGGCTGGTTGAATTGGGGTTATGGCTTGCCGGTGTTGGGCAAGAGCATCATTACCGTGGCGATTGGGCCGCTATGGATACTCTTTGGACGGATGCTAGACCGATTTGGCAAGGGGTTGCGGGGAGCACCTAGGGATGCATTGATTGTCGACGCGGTGCCAGCGACGAGGTTGGGTGAAGCGTTTGGGTTGCATCGAGCGTTGGATACTGCCGGGGCACTTGTAGGTACGACGCTTGCGGCGTTTCTTCTTTGGTGGCTAGTAGGGACTCCGGATACCAAGGTTGTCCAGGGGGCGCATATCGACGCGCCGGCTCGGGTCTTTCGCCAGATCTTTGCAGTCTCGGCGATTCTTGGGCTAGCGTCCTGGGGGCTGACGTTCTTGGTAAAAGATCCTCGCATTCAAAACGACGAGTTAGAAGAAATGGCAACGGAGTCCAGGCCATCCAAGCCGGGGCTTGGGTTCCTAGGATCCCTTGCTCAGTGGCGTCGCTTGTCCAGTTCATATTGGTTAGTGATTGGGATGTTGGTTTTGTTTTCGCTGGCCAACAGCAGCGATGCCTTTTTGTTGCTTCGGGTGCGTGAATTGGGTTTTTCCCCTTGGGCGGTGGTTCTAGCCTATTCGCTTTTCAATGTGACGTATGCGTTGATCAGTTATCCGGTGGGGGTACTTAGTGATCGGATTGGCAGATGGCGCGTGATCGGTTTGGGATGGGGGATTTACATGGTCGTGTATCTATTGTTTGCTTGGTTGCCCGAGACCCAAGCTTGGGGCGTGTGGCCATTGATGGCTGTGTATGGAGTGTACATGGCGCTTACCGAGGGGGTGGGTAAAGCGTTGATTGCCGATTATGCGCCCAAAGAGTACCGCGGCACGGCGATGGGGGTGTTTTATGCGATCACAGGTGTGACGACGTTTTTGGCAAGTTTGCTGGCTGGGTGGTTATGGCAGGTGTATGGGTCGGGAGTTGCGCTTGGTACGGGTGCTCTTTTCGCGGGCTTGGCGCTGGTGGTTTTGACTTGGTTTGCCGTTCAATCTAAACAGGAACCCTAGCCGCTGAGGGTTTCGGGGGATCGTCGCATATCAGCGTGCAGAAGCGGTCCGCATTGAATGTCTTTTCAGCTTTTTATAATTTCATGGATGACCTGGCCATGCACATCGGTTAATCGGCGTTCGATTCCGTTGTGGTAGTAGCTCAGGCGTTCATGGTCGAGTCCGAGCAATTGCAGGATGGTTGCATGGAAATCGTAAACTGTTGCAACGTTTTCGACTGCCTTGTAACCGAATTCGTCGGTTGCTCCATAACTATAGGGGGCTTTGACCCCGGCTCCGGCTAACCAAGCTGTAAAGCCGGCTGGATTGTGGTCCCGACCCTTTGAGCCTGCTTGAAACGTTGGCATCCGACCAAACTCCGTGCACCAAACGACCAGGGTGTTTTCAAGCAATCCTCTTTGTTTAAGATCTTTGAGCAACGCACCGGTCGGTTGGTCGAAAATCTCTCCATGGTTGGTGTACTGATCCTTGAGGATTTTGTGCCCATCCCAATTGCTCGTTCCCTCCCCACCGACTTGGTAAGCTCCATTGAACAGCTGAACAAAGCGGACTCCCTGCTCGATGAGCCGTCTGGCGAGAATGCAGTTTCGCGCATAAGCCGCCTTGGTCTCCAAAACCGGAGTTCCTTTCTGGTTGGCTCCATAAGCTGCGAGGGTTTCGGCCGTCTCGGAGGATAGATCGCTCACGGCTGGGACTGAAAGCTGCATGCGAGCGGCGAGTTCATAGCTTGAGATCCTCGCAGCCAGTTCGCTGTCCCCTGGATAACGCTCCAGGTGATGACGATTGAGCTTGGCTAGAAACTCTCGCGTGGCCCGATCGCTCTGGTTGGAAACCGCTGCGGGTTTGGCTAGGTTTCTGATCGGTGCGGCTGCGTTGAAGTCGGTCCCTTGGAACGCTGCGGGTAGAAAACCTGGATTCCAGCAGTTGCCACTCGATTGAGGTACACCTCGGGGATCTGGAATGGCAACATAGGCTGGCAGGTTGTCGTTCTGGCTCCCAAGTGCATAGGTGGTCCAAGCTCCGACGCTTGGGAAACCATCGAGTGTAAAGCCAGTGTTCATAAAGTTCTCGCCTGGACCATGCGTATTGGTCTTGCCGGTCAGCGAGTGAATGAAGCACATCTCGTCGGCCATGCTTCCAAGGTTGCTGACCAGATCCGAAATCATCTTGCCGCTTTGACCTCGGGGCCGAAACTCCCAAGGACTTTTCTGCAGGGTCCCCTGCCCTCCTTGAAACGTGATGAGTTTTTCCGAGCCAGGCATTGGGCGATCGTGGTTATCGATCAGCGATGGTTTGTAATCGAACGTATCGAGGTGACTACAAGCTCCGGCGCAAAAAATCATCAATACCTGCTTGGCCCTCGGCTCGAAATGCGAATCTCGTGCCTTGTTCGGAATTGCCGGATCGATCGTCGGGCGAATGGGTATTTTGTCGGATGGTTGAGCGATCAGCCGATCGCGCAAGAGCAGATCCATCGCCGCGACGCTACCGAGTGACATTCCGCTGAATCGCGTTAGATTCTCGGTCAAAAACGAGCGGCGATTGTGCTGAGACTGGCTGGACATTCGTCTGGTTTACCCATCTAAAAAACGAACAAGAACTCACTAGCGTTGAGCAATGCCCGGCAAAACGGCACGATGCCTTCAGCATGAATCATCTCTCTGGATAGTTCTATCTCATGGGCATCGGGCTCGCGAGCGAATAGGACCTCAAAAGCCAGATGGATTTGCTGGTCGATGTCCGAGCCTGCACCGCGAGTCAACCTTGCGGAAAGCAATTCGGCTTGCTGCAATACAAAGGGGCTGTTGAACAGGTTGAGCGATTGCAGTGGGGTATTCGAACGGGGACGTTTCGGGACAACTTGGTTGCCGCTAGGGCAATCAAAAGCACCGAAAACTGGGTCCTGTTCTTGTCGGATTCGCGTCAGGTACACCATGCGCCGATACTCCGGGGGCCCTACCTGTTCTTTGGGAAAGTACCGATAGACGTTGTCTTGTTCGACTCTCTGGAGATAGAAGCCAGGACCTCCCATACGATAGTCCATGACGTCGCTGGCGACGAGCATGCTATCGCGTATCGATTCGGCTTCGAGCCTGCGAGGTGGATACCTCCATAGCAACCTAGCATCCGCATCGATCGCTAGAGCTTGCGGATCAGGTTTCGAGGACTGGGTGAAGGCACGTGAGGTAAGCATCGCTCGATGCAGTTGCTTGATCGACCAGCCTTGTTCCATGAATTTACTGGCAAGCCAATCGAGCAACTCAGGATGGACAGGGAGTGTTCCATTGGCCCCAAAGTCGCTTGGGGTATCGACGATCCCGGTCCCAAAAGTGTACTGCCAGAGACGATTGACGATGACTCTGGAAGTCAGAGGGTTTTTGGGATCGACAAGCCAATTTGCAAGCGATCGTCGCCGGGTTTGCTCGGGTGTATCCTCTTGGAGTTCAGGTCCTTCGAGGGATCCGACCAAGGCTGGCGCGACGGCCTCTCGCTTCATCAGCGGATCACCCCGATAGAGTCGATGGATGGTCGGTGGTTGAGCAAAAGTACCGAGCCACGCCGAGCGACCTTGGGTGATGACTTTTTGTTCTGCCGAAAGTTCTTTTTGTCGTTCGCTGAGGCTCTTGTAATGGGCTTTTTCGGGCGGTTCGAGGAATTCCATCATGGGGGCGAGGCCTTCGGATGTAGAACTCAATCGGCCTTGGTCAGAAGCGATTGTCTTCCACTGATCTTGCTCGACAAGAGCCTCGATCTGATACTTCGATGGGGTACGATCTTTGAACTGCTCGGATCGATCCCGGCCCCATTGCATGCGGACGATCTTGTGGGGTTCTTTGAAGTCGATCTGGATCCAGCCTGCGTTGGGCTGATCGGAGATCCAACTGTGCGAGTTGCCGGTCTGACCATCATTGATGTGCTCGATCTTGTGGATTGCGTAACCTGGGAGAGTGCCGGAGGTTTTGGGAGTCGAGCCCATTGAAGCCAACGCGATGTTGTTGCCTTGGGTGTCGAAGACTTCCCATTCATCGATACACGGCTGAGCGTCACCGGAGGCTTGGATCGTAAAGCGAACAGCTCGCGCGAGGATTGGTTCGAACGCTTCTTCGTTGACTTTCGCAGAGACGGCAGGGCGTAGGTTTTTGGATTGAGCGATTTGGCGGGCTTTGGCTTCTAGGTCTTGAAGTTCCGTCTCGATCGATTTGAGCTCGCTGGCGATCTTATCGCGTCGTAGAAGCTTTTCAGGAGTCAGTTCGCTAGGCAGTAAACGTTCGCCAAAGTTTACCCCGGCGTAAATGGCTTGGAGGGAGTAGAAATCCTTTTGTGTCACCGGATCGAATTTGTGGTCGTGACAACGAGCGCAGCCGAGGGTCAGCCCCAGGAACGCCGTGCCCGTGGTATTGATCAAGTCGGCCAGTTCGTCTTGGCGCTGCATCAAGGTCAAATTCACATCAGGACTTTTGACGATGTCATAGGTCCCCGCGACAAGAAAACCTGTAGCGACATCGGCACCCAGGGCGTCGCCAGCGATCTGTTGGACCACGAACTCGTTGTAAGGCATGTCTTGGTTGAATGCTGCGATGACATAGTCGCGGAACGGCCAAGCGTTGTAGCGAACGCGGTTGGTTTCGAAACCGTTGGATTCAGCGAATCGGATCACATCGAACCAATGCCGAGCTAGCCGCTCTCCGTATCGAGAGTCTGCAAGGACTCGGTCGACAAGTTTCTCGTAGGCATCAAAACTATTGTCCGCAGCAAAGGTTGCGACTTCCTCGGGAGTAGGCGGGACACCCAGCGCCACGAGGAATAGGCGACGGATCAGGGTGCGTCGATCGGTCGGTTCGGAGAATCGCAGTTGTTTTTCTTGGAGTCTCTTATCGAGCCATTCATCGATGGTTCCAAGACCTTTGGAGACTGATGCTGGGGTATCGAATTTCGGCCAAGCCTTGTGGATGGGGTGGAAACTCCACGGAAGAGGCTTTTCGAGCAGTTTTGAGTCATCTGGCCCAAGGGCTCCTTGATCGATCCAAGCTCGGA
>CAILTZ010000343.1 GCA_903837255.1 uncultured Pirellula sp.
GACCAACTCGGCTGCAAATCGCAACACAGTATCGCCCTCGAAACGCTCTACCACGATCACTGATTGTGTCGTCCGGTCCCGAAACAAATGCCCACAGGTCAAAACAACCGCACCTTGGCTGCTACTTTCGATGATCGTCCCAGATCCCACCGCATGGGAGTCGGGCTCATCGACGATGATGCGCACCGTAGCCGCATAAGGGTCACTTAAAGCTCGCTCTCCAGAAACAGAGTCAACTCCAGCAGGTGGGCTAACCCGACTTGGCCGCTGCTGCATCGGAACCATAGCATCGATGTCGACATCGATACCCGAAGCTCTTGGTAACCCTGCCAGCGATGTTACGCCAGGATCTGTTACGCCAGGATCTCGTATCGAATCCGGCGTGGAGAACTTTAGCATCCGGCGGAATAGCTCCGTCGATGTAACTTGTCCAAGAATTCGATCAACTTCTCGCCCACCGCGGACCAAAACGATCGTCGGTGAACTATGAACCCGCCAACGCTCAGCCACATGCACTTCCCGCCGTGTATCGACTCGGCGAACGGCCCACCCCAACTCAATCGCATGCGCTGCGACCTGCTCCATCGATTGACTCGATGCCTGCTGCGTGTCGACAAAAAAAATCGCTAGACAATCACCGACCACATTGGGACTGCGATCCGATTGGCTGCGATCCGATTGGCTGGGAATCGATTGGCGGGGAATAGATTGGATCCGATCCTGGGAGAAACCGATCTGGCTTGCGATTGCCGAGAAAACGGCCCAGCCGAATACGAAACTCGCTCCCTGAAATTTCATTCGCTCCGGCTTACCCATCGCGATCCTCCTTGATCCATTCCTGACCCCCTTTCGCCTCGTCCTTCAAGGCGATTGATTCCGCTGAGCCGCCCCGGGAGTGTCCAGAATCGCTATCCTTAGAGCAATATCAGTCCTGCCCTTTTGTGGGATTTGCAAGCCTCTCATTTGCTAGCACAACATCGACGGCAACCTCCAAGGCCGTATCGCCTCCGCCAACATAAACCCCCAGGACCGGTGGGACATCTGCATAATCTCGGCCCCAGGCGAGCGTGATATGGTCTAAGTCCGCTCGCATGTTATTGGTCGGGTCCCAATCGATCCAACCCCAGGGCCCGACATAGACGCTCACCCAGGCGTGCGAAGCGTCCACGCCGATGAGCTTGTCCTGGCCGGGGGCTGGAACCGTGATCAGGTAGCCGCTGACGTAGCGAGCAGGAATCCCGAAAGTCCTCATGCAGGAAATGAAGATATTGGCTAGATCCTGGCATACGCCTTGGCGATTCCTGAGTGCTGAGAGCGACGAAGTTGTCACGTCGGTCGACTGCGGTTGGTATCGGATCGATTCATAGATGTAGCGATTGACGGCATCGAGCATTTGGAGACTATCGAGCTGGGGATCCCAGATAGGCTTGAGAAACTCTGCAAACTCCGGATGGATCGCGCAGTAGCTCGATGGGCACAGGTACTCCTGCGCTCGCAGGGTGTCTTCGCTGGCTGCCTGCTTGATCGAGCGGATCCATTCGGCGGTCGTTAAGCCTGCATACCATTGGTGTGTCGGCTGAGCCCTTTCGATGCAACAATTCGACTGAACGGTCATCTCCCCATGGGCCCGCTCGATGCTAAAAAACTCGATCGGATTCCCAAAACTATCTACACCCCAAGCTCGATAGTCGGGCTCTGGATCGATCTGGATCGTCGCATGCAGGAGTCTCTGCCCAGGAGCTTCGCGGGGGCGCAAATGGAGCTGATTATGACACAACGCAGCGGCAAAACTGTACCGATATCGCGTTCGATGGGAAACTTGGTACTCTCGTATTCGCAGGGATTCGAAAGACATTCTATGACCATCGGGGATATCGGGGACCATCGGGAAAAGAACGAAAACCGTTGCTCTGGCCCCCACACCCCCTATGCATTCGGGACCGCGATTGAGTTATTCTATCGAGTCCTCATCCTACCCCAAGCCCTCGCGCTGGGTGTTTTGTGTCAACAACTTGAGAAACCAACTCCTTATCATCTTCATCCTATGCAAACCGTCGAAGAAAGCATCTACGATCACCCTGTCTACTACGACTTGATCTTCGGAAGCGACTGGGCCGCTGAATACAAGTTCCTAACGGCAGCCTTCAAACAGCACGTCAAAGGCAAGACCAAGAGACTCCTAGAACCTGCCTGCGGGACCGGCCGTCTGCTCTATCGGATGATCAAAGGTGGCTACCATTGCATGGGCCTAGATCTCAACGACAAGGCGATCGAATTCTGCAACAAGCGACTCGAGCGTCACGGCATCAAACCGACTGCATTTGTTGCAGATATGTGCAACTTTGAAGTCGATAAACCCTGCGATGCGGCTTTCAACACCATCAACTCATTCCGGCACCTGTCGAGCGAACAACAAGCCGTCCGGCACTTGCAAGCCATGGCCAAGGCTGTGCGACCTGGTGGAATTTACGCCCTAGGCTTTCACCTGACCCCGCTCGTTGGCCCCACAACCGACGAGGAAAGCTGGACTGCTCGTCGGGGACATTTGCAAGTCAACACGCGAATGTGGCCTCGCGATAAAGACCCAAAAGCTCGCGTCGAACGCTTCAACATCCGCTTCGATATCTACAGACCAACCGGGTCCATGCGCATCGACGACTGCCTAGTCCTACGCAGTTACACCTACAAGCAGTTCGCAGCCCTGGTGAAAAAGGTCCCCGCCTGGACCATCGAAGCTGCTTACGATTTCAGCTACGATATCGACGAGCCAATCGAAGTCGATGAATCCACCGAAGATGTGGTGTACATCCTCAAACGACAGCCCTAGTCCATCGAAGCTCGCCCCTCTGGAAACGGGAAACGACCGAGCCCCTAGAACGGTGCATCACCTGCATCGTCGGACGAAGCTTGGGAGAATTCGTCGTTGATCGATCCGCCGGGACCGCTAGGTGCATCCGCGGATCGACGGTACGAAAGTGCCTCAGCGCTCAAAAAGTACTTCACTTCGCTCTGAGGATCACGCTGCCACTTGCGGCCCGAGAGTCGGTAGTTGACCGTAATGTCATCACCGACGCTCAACGCATCGGCACTATCGCAAGCATCCCCGATAAAGTCCAAAGGGATGTAGTTCGTGAACCTGCCAAGATTCTGTTCGAGCACTACGGTTCGCTTGCGGAAACCTTTTTGCCCGAAGGTCTTGGTGTCTTCGATCAAATGGACGATGCCACGGAGGGAAGCGTTCGACATAGCAAGCTTTGCTTTCGAAGGAAAAATTCAATGGGTCTGTGTGCTTTACAGAACGGAAATTCTACGCGTTATTTTACCGATTGGAATACCACCGTAGAGGCTTCAGCGAAGCTCGGGAATCCCAGGTTTTTTTGCAAGTCCAACCATTTCCAGGAGTTTTAGAGCGTTGGTCGTTGGGGTAACTCCAGAACGCATCTTGTAGTCGAACCGCATCTGCTCCTTGCCATCAACCGTCTCGAAAAACTCTCGAAAGTGGACCACCTGGGCGGCCTTGGCGACTCCCTGGCAATTGGCCAACTCCAGATCATGCGTGCTGGCGACAACCAATGCCCCTAGCTGGACGAATTGATCGAGCACTTGTTCAACCGCAATCTGACGTTCGCGTGAATTCGTGCCTTGGAGGATCTCGTCGAGCAGCACTAATGAAACACGGTTCTGGCCACCTTGATGATGCTCGCGCGTCGCATCGCTGATCGCCCGCAGTCGCTTGAGCTCTGCCATAAAGAACGAAACTCCGTCGGCCAAGCTATCCTGCACACGGATGCTCGATGCCAACTGGCAATTCGGGCCGATCCATTGGCTACAGGCGACCGGGCTACCTAGTCGCCCCAGGACGGTGTTGATGCCGAGTGATCTTAGCAACGTCGACTTGCCGGCCATGTTGCTGCCGGTAACCAACAGCAGCGGTTTGGTCTCTGCGATCTCTAAGTCATTGAGTACACGGTTTGCATCGGGGATCAGTGGATGCCCGAGCTCTTTGACATGCAGGTCTCGCACCGCTACGTCGGAGCACTGAGGATAACTCCAGGCCGGGTATTCATCGGCCACCGCAGCGCCGCTGACGAGGGCTTCGATCTCTCCGAGTCCCTCGATCCAACCTCGGATCCTCGAGCCATGACGGGCTTTCCAACCCTCCAGAGATTCCAGCACTCGAGCGTCCCAAAAGAGAATCAATTGCAAAAACCAATAAGGGATGAAGAGCAATGGGTTGCGTTGAATTCCCGCGAACCGCATCCTGCGCTGTAGGCTTTCAATCGATTCTGTGGCGGGTGAGTCTCCTGCAAAAAAACGAGCTCGAAGCCGTTCTAGCAGCGGTGCCTGCGGCTGCAGCCTCTGGGCTAGATCGACAAGCTCCTTGAGGGAAGACAGCTCGCGGTTGGCGTTCCCGATTTGAACGAACAAATCGTGAATGCGTCCAATGATCGATACGGTCAACAGCAGATTGATGGCAACTCCGGCCAGGAATGCAAAGAAGCTGATGTTGAAGATCATGGGCTCTTTAGTCAGGACACTCACGAGCAATCCGACCAGAGAGGCGATGGCAATCAACGGACCGATCCAAGTAATCGATTTTAGCCACGCTCGCTTCTCGAAAAACGATGGGCTTGTTCCCCACTGCGCGATTCTTTCTGGCGAAGTATCGCAGCCTCGAAAGCCCAGTGCCGCATCCCAGAACGACTCGCGCCAAGCCCGCTGATCCTTGAGCTCACCGACGGCATGCTGTCGCTCGGCGATCTCTCCAAAGGGTTTCCAGTTGCCCATCCAATGGGCGATGGTCTTGGCACCCGATTCGGTGACGGCCAGCGAGAACCAGCGAAACAGCGACCGATCCCCGAAAAGGTCAAGATCCTTGGAAAGCTCATTGGCAAAATCCGATGCGGCTTGTTCGGTCGGCAATGCGGCAAGCTCATCCCATCGCCTATGGCAACGGGCGTGCATGCGTCGATAAAAGAGTCGCTTTTGGACAGACCAATCAAGCTGGCTTCGCAGAACCTCTTGCCATGACGCCAATGCAAGAAATGCCAGGATCAATACCAATCCGAACTGCCACACTAGCCTGGGTAGCTGTGGTTCGCTAAAGCCGGCGATGACCATCAAGAGACCCGGTAGTGCGGTCGCTACGCGGCCGATACTGAGCTGCTTTGAAAGAGATTCTCCTTGGGCGATTCGAGCATCGAGCTCTTCGATTTTTTGCTCGTAAGCAGATTGTGCGGTTGCCAAAGGTCACTCACAAAAAGGAAGCATCGTTCGACGGCATGAAAAGCGGCTTGGATAAGCCTAAAGTTTAGGAGAACAATGCGGCGGCAAAGTCATCGGGCGAGAACTCCTGCAAATCAGGTAGCTTTTCTCCAAGCCCAACAAATTTTACAGGGAGCCCGAACTGCTCGGCGATAGGGATGATCACGCCCCCCTTGGCCGTTCCATCGAGTTTCGAGAGTACGATCCCGGTGCATCCGGCCGCCTCAGAAAAACCCTTGGCCTGGCTGATCGCGTTCTGACCTGCCGTAGCATCGAGCACCAACAAGACCTCGTGAGGCGCGGTCTCGACATGCTTTTGGAGCACCCGTTTGATCTTTTCGAGTTGCTGCATTAAATGGCCTTGGGTCTGAAGTCGACCGGCGGTATCGACGATGCACACATCGTATCCCTCAGCGACCGCGCGCTGCATGGCCTTGAAGGCGACCGATGCTGGATCGGAGCCCTGGTCTCCTAAAACAATATCGCAACCGATGCGGTCGGCCCAGATCTTCAACTGCTCGACCGCAGCGGCTCGGAAGGTGTCTCCGGCGGCAAGCAGCACTCGCTTGCCTTGATTCGTTAGGCGATGTGCAAGCTTGGCAATCGAAGTCGTCTTGCCTGATCCATTCACACCCACGACCAAGATGACCGCAGGCTTGGTGTCGGGTAGATTTAAAGTCCCACCCTTGCTCTTGAGCGATTCGGAAATCCGATCTCGGATAACCTTCAGGACATCCTCCTGATGAACCTTGCGAGCCCGATACTGATCGTGAATCGAGTCCTTGATCTTCGTCGCCATGTTCGGACCCATGTCGGTCCGGATCAGGATCGCATACAACTTGGATAGAAACTCGTCATCGACAAGCTCCCCTTCGGACTTCCATAAATCGCGGATGTCGGTTCGGAACAGGTCGTTGGTTTTCTGAAGTACCCTTTTGAACCAACCCACCTTGGTGGTCGTCGCTTCTTGGGCCGGAACATTGGCGGCAGTGGATTCCGCCCGGGCATCGCTCAGCGGGGCATTACTCAGGGGTTGCGAATCCTGCAGTTGCTCTTGGGGGTTGCCCGAAGAGTCCTCTGGTATAGTGGAGGAGGTCGCGTCCGAGGCCGGTTTCTTTTTCTTCCAGAAAATCATTGATGCAATGGGTCCTTAGTGGGGTGACATTCCAAGGTTTTAGTCGGGGGAATTCGAGTCGACAAGGGACAAACGAGGCGACCGAGGTGCTTCTGTGTTTTTTATAGGAAAAACCGAATGATTCACTATGAAAATGAGCCCGATTTGACGGCTTTGGAGTTCGTCGCCTGTCTGGTCCGCTCAACCTTGGCAGAGCGTCGTCCGGTATCGGATCTGACTCGCATCGAACGCATGCTTAGAAAAGCGGATATCGTGATTACGGCGAGGGCCGAATCGGGTTTGCTCGTGGGAGTTTCACGAGCCATCAGCGACTTTTGCTATTGCACGTATTTGTCAGATTTGGCGGTGGATGTCGATTACCAGCGGCAGGGGATTGGCCGCGAACTCATCGAGCGCACGCACCTGGCAGCAGGTTTGGAAACGACACTGATCCTGCTTTCGGCCCCCAAAGCCCAAAGTTATTACCCCCACATCGGAATGGTACGCCACGAAAGTGCTTGGACCATCCAACGCAGGTCCTAACCAAAATCACCAACAGGCAAGATCCACTACCAGGAACGGGCTTCCTCCGTGGTCTCTGTGGTCTCCGTGGCCTCCCTGGTCTCTGTGCCTCTGTGCCTCTGTGGTTCAAGCCGGCTGCTTGGCTGTTTCATCAGCAATCCATCAGCGGTCCATCAGCGGTCCGGGTTGCTGTCCGGGGATCCTCGAGTCTCACGCTAAGACGCCAAGACGCAAAGGGAGAAAACCAAGACTTTAGCAAGTTCCACTACCAGGAACGGGCTTCCTCCGTGGTCTCC
>CAILTZ010000344.1 GCA_903837255.1 uncultured Pirellula sp.
AAAAATGCTCGGGGTCCTGATACCCAAAAAAGACACAGCAGTCGCGGTGATTCCCCGTATCGAGCGTGCTGCGAACCCGAAACGTGATCTGTACATCCCCGGCCGCAATGCCCTTGACCAAGGCGATGTTGTGCGGGCTTCGTACCTTGGGCTGATAGTCGCTGATCCTTTTGTTAAGCCCGAACGTGCGATTGCCCTCCTTGTCGATCAGATCCCAAGCCCCCTGATCGGAAAGCTCCCAACGGGAACTGCCCTTCTCAAAGTCCTCCTCGAAAAGAACCTTACCGGCTCGTTGCCCAGCTTCGACTTGGGCTGCCTGCCCATTGGCTCGGTTCCCATCCATCGAGACCGATATCAAAAGACCAAGTCCCGCAGAAAACCACCAAAAAAGATTCATCATGGTCGGATCTCCCATCTCTCAATCCCCTATTCTTCCAGATCGTCGAAGCGTGAATTATACTGCGTGGAAATCCCGCTGGCATCCGAGTACCTGCATGAATCAATCCAACGCATACGCTTTTGCTCGTATGGCCGCCCAAGGCGACCTGCGACCGATTCATTCGGGACTGCGCAAGCTCCATCGCGGACAATGGGTCGTGTGCCGATCGGAATTTGGACTCGAACTGGCCGAAATTCTCTCCGAAACCCAAGACCATTCGGAGCTCGACCTGGGCCCAGATCCTCTGAATCCATCGAGCGCTCTGTGGGTGCGCGATGCCAACAGCCAAGACCTTTGGCTTTGGGAGAAACTTCTATCGGTAAACCAAGATGCTATCCCGGCTTGCCAAGAGTTCCTCTTAGAGCATCAATGCGACGATACTCTTCTTGAGATCGCGACGAGCATCGATGGAAAATCGGTCGCGTTCCAATTTCTTGGCGATCCCTCCGAACAAACCAACCGTCGACTCGATGATTTGTCCGAGATCTACCAAGCCTTCGTGAAAAAGTCGGAGATCTACCAACAGATCGAGCAAGGTTGCGGACCAGGTTGCGGTACGAGCCAGGGCTGTGGCTCAAGCTCTGAAGGCAAATCCTCCTGCAGCTCCTGCGCTGTCGCAAAACGTTGCAAGAAGCCCTAGTTGCAAGAATCACTAGTTGCAAGAATCTCTAAAGGATCCACCCGCAACCCACGGCCCGTGTCCCCAGAAAAACCGCTGCCAACTGGCCAGGCGATACCCCAAAAACATCTTCTTGAAACTCGACCTCAAACTGCCCGCTTGAATGACGTGTGACCCGAGCATCACTCGGGGCGGAATTGTAGCGAAACTGAACCTGCGCCTCGGTCGGCTCATCGAGAGGAAAATCCGCCAACCAATTGCTCTTGTTGGCACTCAATCGCCGGCACGCAAGCTCCTCATGCGGGCCGATCACCACCCGACGAGTCTCTCGATTCACTGCGGTGACGTAATAAGGTGATCCCATGGCCACGCCGAGCCCCTTGCGCTGACCGATCGTGAATCCCTCAATCCCGGGATGATGCCCTACGATCTTGCCATCCGTCGTAACTATCTCGCCGGATGTGTCTAGCGAACTTTTGTTTCTAACGAACTCTGCATGCCGGCCGCTGGTGACAAAACAGATCTCCTGCGAGTCTCTCTTGTCGGCCACCTTGAGCCCCATTTGGGCGGCCATTTCACGGATCTGGGACTTGTGAAAACCACCCACAGGCAAAAGCATCCGAGGCAATAAATGCCGCTTGATCCCAGTCAATACATAGGCCTGATCTTTGTCGTCGTCCAAGCCCCGATGGAGCTCCCACTGGGAATCCGCCGAACCTCTCTGCGACTGGATCATCCGGGCGTAATGCCCCGTAGCCACATAATGCGCATCGACAGCGTCGGCGTAATCGAACAATCGCCCGAACTTGATCCAGTTGTTGCATTGCACACACGGGTTGGGCGTTCGGCCCTGCTGATACTCGTCGACAAAGTAATCGACGATCTGCTTGAATTCAGACTCCAGATCCAAAGCATAAAACGGGATCGATAGCTTGTCGGCCACCCGCCGCGCATCGGCCGCATCGCTGGCACTGCAGCAACCCTGCTTGTGATCAAGCCGGCCTTCGAGGATCGGCAGCAGCGGATTGGGCTTGCCATCTCCCAGCTCGCAGGCCTTGCTAGATTGCTCGCCATGACGCATAAAAACGCCAACGACCTCGTAGCCTTGCTCGAGCAGCAGCACCGCAGCGACGCTCGAATCGACGCCACCGCTCATCGCTAATACCACCCGACGCTGCGACATGTCCGCTACCTACTTCATGAGCTCTTGCTTGAGGAACGTATAAGCCAACGCTTGCATGAATGCAGATTGCTTGTTATTTGCCGCCCCTCCATGCCCGCCTTCGATGTTCTCGTAGTACCAAACCGCATGGCCCTGTGACTCCATCTTGGCCATCATCTTTCGGGCATGACCCGGATGAACCCGGTCGTCGCGCGTCGATGTCGTAAACAAGACCTTGGGATATCGGACCGAGGCCTGCACATTTTGGTAAGGTGAGAATTTGCGAATGAAGGACCACTGATCGGGATAATCGGGATTGCCATACTCGGCCATCCAGGAAGCCCCCGCCAAGAGCTTGTTGTATCGCTTCATGTCCAGCAACGGGACTTGGCATACCCCCGCAGCAAACAACTCCGGAAATAGCGTGACCATGTTGCCAACGAGCAATCCACCGTTGGAACCACCCTGGACCCCGAGCCTGTCCTTGCTCGTTACCCCACGAGCCACTAAATCCTTTGCAACCGCTGCAAAGTCCTCATAAGCCCTCAGGCGATTCTCCTTGAGCGCGGCTTGGTGCCACCTCGGACCGTACTCTCCACCCCCGCGTATATTGGCCACCACATAGACTCCTCCTTGGGTCAACCATGCCCGACCAACCGTCGCGCTGTAGTTCGGCTGCAGCGATATCTCGAATCC
>CAILTZ010000345.1 GCA_903837255.1 uncultured Pirellula sp.
CCGAACTTTACAAAAAGAATACGGGTTGAGCGTATCGAGCATCGGCTCGCCGATCGGCAAAGTCAAACTGCTCGACGTCGACGACGGGACCAACAATCGCTACGTGCCGTTCCAAGAGTACCTGCAAAAGGATGTCCGCCGCGCCTGCGACTTGGCCAACCAATTCGACTGCAAGCTCATCCGAGGCTTTTCGTTCTACCATCCCAAAGGGACCGATCCCCACGCACATCTTCCCCAAGCCATCGATCAAATCGGACAGATCACACGCACGTGCGACTCCTACGGATTGACCTACGGCCTGGAGGTCGAAGCCAACCTCATCGGGCAAACCGGAAAGTTGCTCGCCAAAATCCACAGCGCCGTAGCTCACCCCGCACTTGTGCTGGTCTTCGATGGAGCCAATCTCGTATGCCAAGGCATGTCGACCGATCAGGTCTTCGAGGAATACCTCGCCATGAAGCCCGGGTTGGGCTGGATTCACGTCAAAGACTACAAGCGTCCGAGCATGGCCTCCAACCATGTCGACGAAGAGTCGCTCAAGGCGTTCGTGCCGGCTAACCTTGGCGATTCAGGGCATGAAGCGATCTTTCGAGATTTGATCTCGGGTTACCCACAGCTCATCGAGCGGCTCGGAGCCCGAGGGATTCCAGGTCTCTTTGTCGACCTTGAACCTCACGTCAAAGGTGGCGGTCAGTTCGGTGGCTTCAGCGGTCCAGACGGCTTTGGTGTGGCTCTACGGGGGCTGTGCAAAGTCCTTGACTATGTCGGATTTCCATACAAACTCCGAGATTTTGAAGACATTCGGTCCTAACAAACCGATCGGTTTTGAAACCCTACAGCATTCCTCCAACGGGTGAACCCCTTCGATGTCTTCTGCCGACGCGGACTGGAAAAGGCTCTACCCGTTTGCTTCCAACTATCTGGAGCTTGAGCCATCGGTCCGCCTGCACTATGTCGATCAAGCACCAGCGGGGTGGCGGCCAAGCAACCACGCCCCAGACACTGAGCCTTGTATCCTGGCCGTACACGGCAATCCGACTTGGTCGTTCTACTACCGATCGATCGTCGAAGATTTCTCCAAGACCCATCGGGTGCTGGCCGTCGACCACATCGGCTGCGGGCTTAGCGACAAGCCCCAGGAATACGACTATTGTTTGTCCAAGCACACCGAGAATCTGGTGCGCTGGATCGATGCGTTGGATCTCCATCGCATCGTGATGGTCGTGCACGATTGGGGAGGAGCGATCGGGCTCGGGGCGGCCCTGCAGCGACTCGACAGGATCGCCGGAATTGTTGTTCTCAACACCGCAGCTTTTCCTCCGCCGTATGTCCCCTTGCGGATCGCCGCTTGTCGAATTCCGATCCTGGGAAGTTTCGCAATGCGGTATCTCAATGCTTTTGCTCTAGCGGCGACGCGGATGGCGATCGATCGATTGCCTCGGCTCGAGCCGGGGGTTCAAGCCGGGTTGCTCGCCCCGTACGACTCGCCAGCCAATCGCATCGGTATCGACACGTTTGTGCGGGATATCCCGCTCAGCCGTTCGCACAGGACCTATCGAGTTCTAGCGGAGCTCGAACAGAGCTTACCCAAACTCGGGCATTTGCCCATCCATTTGGTATGGGGGATGAAGGACTGGTGTTTTCGGCCTGAGTGCCTGCGGAAATTTCAGGCCCTCTGGCCTCAAGCGGCTGTCCATGAGCTCGCCGACGTCGGTCACTATGTCATGGAAGAGGCCCCCGAGCAGGTGCAGCAGGCAGTTGGTAATTTGGTTTTTGGACTGTCTTGACGTAGGATTTTGTTGACGATCGACTCGTCAGGTCGGTTACAATGCACAGATATTCTGACCGCATGGAACCAATCAACTTTCGATCCGACGATGGAATTTCCGAACCGAAACATCTTTCTGTTTTTTGTCGCCGTGATAGGGTGCCTGTGCCCACGAACGCTACCTCTTTTGGCCCAAGATGATGCGGTCTACCGATGCCAGTGGGCGCAGAGTCCACCAAAGATCGATGGGATTGCAAACGACCCATGCTGGGAAAACGTACCGGTCGTCAGCAATTTTCGCACCTCCTGGCTCCAAGGCGACGCGCAATCGCCAAGCCCACATGCCACCCAAGCCAAGTTGGTCTGGGATCGGGACTATCTGTACGTCTGGGCCAAACTGCTCGATAAGGACATCCAAGCGACCATCAAAACGCGCGACGAGCAAACCTGGCTCGACGATTGCTTTGAAGTCTTCCTAAAACCTTCAAAAAAACACACGGGCTATTACGAGTTCCATGTCACACCGGCCAACACCCAAATGGACCTCTATATCCCCGAACGCACTGCCAAAGCCTACGCGATTTACAAGTCATCGCATGAGTTCGATTTCCAAAGCGCTGCTCTTGCCGATGGCACGATCGAGGATCGCACCGACACCGACCGCAGTTGGCAAGTCGAATTCAAGATCGCTTGGAAGGACTTTTACCGCACCGGCGGAAAACCTCTCGAAGGAGAAGTGTGGAGCTATTCTCTTTGTCGCTATGACTACGATCGCGCTCAGGACAAGCCGAACCTGACGAGCATCTCGCCGTTGACACAAGCCTCCTTTCATCGTCACGAAGAGTTCGCGGAAATTCAATTTCTAGGACCGAACTTCCGCAGACCATCCATGATAACCTCCAATGTCCATGGCTCCCCGGAACCCCCACCTCCGTTTACTACCGAGCCCGTAAATCTTGGCTTCCCAATCGATCATCCGATCCATCTGCGAGCCCAGCCGAATTCCAACTACGTTTGGATCATCACTCAGAAAAACCCTTATGGTCCCTCGGAACTCTTGCGCTTCGACCTGTCGAATATCGGCCCCACCAATTCCGGTCCGGCGAGCAAGCAAACGATTGTGCCAGCCGAGTCGGATCGGGTGCATTACGATCTGTGCTTCGACCCCGAGTATCCCAAAAAGCCCTTTGTGTTCCTGGGTCTCAACGAGAGCGTCGATGGTGTGAAACACTCACGCATCGTGCGGCTTGAAATCGATCCCAAATCAGCCAACACCGAATCGATTCATGTCGTCGGGAGTCGCACGGTCATTCAGTGGCCTAGCGATGGTCACAACGGTGCTGCAATGACCTTTGGGCTCGACGGCATGCTCTATGTCACCAGCGGCGATGGGACGTCCGATTCGGATACCAACCTTCGAGGCCAAGACCTCACGCACCTGACGGCCAAGGTCCTGCGGATCGATGTGAGCGATGCGACCGACGAGCAACCCTATCGCATCCCAACCGACAACCCGTTTTACAATCGAGCGAATGTTCGCAAAGAAACTTGGGCCTACGGACTGCGAAACCCATGGAGAATCACCACCGATACCGAGTCGGGGCGGATCTGGGTCGGGCAAAACGGGCAGGATATCTGGGAACAGATCTACTTGCTAAAACCTGGGGCCAACTATGGATGGAGCGTGATGGAGGGGGCTGCGGCCTTCTATGCCAATCGCCAGCGAGGCCCGGATCCGTTCGTGGCACCGGTGAAAGATCATCACCACAGCCAAGCTCGTTCGCTGACCGGTGGGATCGTTTATCGAGGCTCTCGCGGTGAGTACGAGAAACTCCATGGGGCCTATGTTTATGGCGATTACTCGACCGGGAAAATCTGGGCGATCTGGCACGACGGGAATAAGCCCTCGGACGCCATCGAGATTGCCGATACTCCTCATGCGATTACCGCCTTTGCATCGATGAACAACGGCGAAATCTGGATCGCAGATCACCTCGGCAAATCGATCGTGCGACTTATTGCCAACCGCGCCGTGGATTC
>CAILTZ010000346.1 GCA_903837255.1 uncultured Pirellula sp.
CAAAACGCCTTGTCTGGCCAAGCGACGCACGAGGTCTAATGCAGCGGAAACTCCCTGATTTGGGAGGTTTTCCAAGCTCACGCAGGTTGCCAGTCCAACGCCGTGGACGACGATGTTTTGGGGCAAGCTTGTGCGAAGGAGAGTACGAAAAAGTTCTCCCTTGCGTTCAATTTCTCCGGCGAGATTTCCTTGTTCGAGGATTTCGAGGGTTTCCTGGGCGATGCGGCAAGCCAGAGGGTAAGCGGTAAAGGTTTCAGACTCGATTCCCGGGGGGATTGCATCGATCCACTCGTGACTTCCGAGGACTGCGGCGATCGGTACGATTCCACCTCCGAGGGATTTGCCTAGTACCAGCAGATCTGGCTCCCAGCCTTGGGCTTGGCACATGAACATGGGGCCGGTTCGCCTTAGCCCCATTTGGATTTCGTCGCAGATGATTGCAAATCCATGGTTCCTTGCGAGTTCAACGAGTCGTTGCATGTAAGCGGCCGGAGCGAAGTAGTAGCCGCGAGCACCGATGGCTGGTTCGATGAATAGAATCGATCCGTGAGAGTGCGATCGATCGAATACCCGCCGGGCTTGGTCCAGAGATGCTAGGCATTCTGCGCAAAGCTCTGCCTGCCTGGTGCCCCCATCACAGGCTTTTTCAGCGCAGGCTTCTGCGGTAGCGTGCCGGTTCTCGTGCCGGTTCTCAGGCTTGACTAAAATCGGACCGCATACGCCTTCGGGGTGACGAGGGAAAGGGATCGTTGTGGCTCCTCGGGGCATGACGCTCGGACCGATCGCTTCGGATCGCTGGGTATCGCTTAGGTAGGCGGTTGCCAGGGAGCGACCGTGGTAAGCCAGATCGAAGCCAATAGCAGTTCCAGGGTGTTTGGCGTAAGCGAGCTTCCAAGCGATCTCGATGGCGCGTGCACCGCTGAGAGTCAGCCAGACCTTGGTATGTCGGGTGCTTTGCGAGTCCTCAATGCTCTTCGAGTCCCAAAGAGTCGCTAGAGACTCTTCTAGTCTGAGTCGCTCGTGGGATTCCCCACCGTGTGCCCAGGTCAGAGAGGTGAGTTGTTGGCAAGCCGCAGCGGTGATACTTGGGTGAGCGTGTCCGAGGTTGCAGGCCGAGTAACCGCAGATGAGATCTAGGTATTTGTTTCCTCGATCATCCCAAACAAATTCACCTTCGCTGCGCGTAAAGATCAACTCGCTCAGCGGGTCATAGTTTCGATGGCTACCAAGGGGTCTTCGTGGTTTCATCCTCTGCTCTGTGTTGCTTAAGTGGTTGGCTACAGGGCTGGATGTTCCTTTACTCGCTCGAGCAGTGGCTGAATGATGGCCTCGGGGACGAATTTTTCGAGCGAGCGGCCGTTACCCAAGCTTGCGATTTGCTTGATTAAGCTGCTTGAGACGTGCACGAACTCTTCGTCTGCCATGAGGAAGACCGTTTCGAGTTCGGCATCGAGTTGTCGGTTGGCCATCATCATGGTGAATTCTCCGGCGATGTCCGTCAGGGGCCGCACTCCCCTGACCATGACTTTGGCTCCGAGTTTTCGGACAAAATCGACGGCTAAACCATCGAAAGATCGAACCGTCACGTTGGGCAGATGCTGGGTGACTTGTTCGACGAGCCTGAGGCGCTCCTCGATTTCGAACAGAGGTTTTTTTTCTTGGTTGACACCGATACCGATGACCAATTGGTCGAACAGGGCGCAGGAGCGTTCGATGATGTGCAGGTGCCCGAGGGTGATCGGATCGAAAGACCCTGTGTAGACAGCTTTGCGCGCGGAGAGTTTGGCCATGGAATGGGTCTGTTGTCCAGAGGGATCAATCCGAGAGTCGGGCCAAGGTGGTTGGCTTGCGGAGTTGGAAGTAGCAGAACAGGTAGATCAAAAAGTTGAATAAGAGAATGAATCCCATGCAGCCGACGAACACATAACTGATCACCTGGAAGATCGCATCGAAATCGACATCAGGCGACGGATTTTGACCACCAGGTTGTTGCCGCTGGGCTTCGAGCATCACACCCTTGATTCCATCCATCAATTGAGGGAGGAAGAGGTAGGTTACGATGCCTCGAGGGATCGTCAGGAGTGCCATTCCGAGGGCCAGCCAAGAGAGTTTGATCGCGGCAGGACGTTTGCGTTGGAGGACTTGGATGCTCCATAGGATCATCGGAATGGAAATCAGTAAGTCCACGATACCAATACCGATTTGGATCGCAGTGGGTTTAAAAGCGGTGGCATTCGCAAAGGGGTTGGTTGGATTTGCTGGCTGGGCTGGGGTGCTCTTATCCTCGGCGATCTGTGCATCATCTGGGGGCTGGGGCTCGGTGGCTTGTGGACTTTTTGAGGCCGGAGGTTGCGTAGCGACGTTTGCATTTGATCCGGCCAGTTGCACTAGACTCCCGAGCAACCCGATGATTCCCATCAGTCCCGAGAGCCCGAAGACTAACATTAAGATCGTGGCGATGGTCGATGCGGTTGAGAGACCTTTGGGTAGTTGGTCCTCAGGCGATTTACTCTCTTGAAGGTCGGGCGCGTATGGATTCATCGCTGATTTTCTAAGTAGAACTGATTATCGGATGCAAGGGGTATCGGACAGTTGACTCAAATTCCACCTACATAGGTAGCTTAACTGATGCCTTGGGAGATTTGTAGCCAATGGGGATTTTCTTCGGCGTGCTCGGCGATTTCCTCCCAGATCGATAGTCGATCTCGCGAGGGTTTCCAATTCCAAGTTCTCTTTGCCAATCCCGCATCCAGGACAATCCAGGGGGCGTCGAAGGGCCTGGGTTGCTCGACGCGCTGGACTCTCGAGGGGGGGCCGAATCGATCCGAGCCCCATCGTCGAGTGCACCATTCATGGAGGTCCAGGAGCGAAAAGGCCGAATCGATGCCACCTGACACGTTTAGCGTGATTGGCTTGTCTAGGTTTGCAAGCTGCATTTGAAGCAGAATCAAACTTGCCAGATCCGCTGGGTGCAAGCAATCGCGAACTTGAGCTCCCGAGCCATGAAGGCCGATGAAGCTTAGCGGGTGTCGGTAGAGATAGCGGTGCATCCAATAACTCAGGATGCCTTGGTCGGCTTTACCGAACTGCCCTGCCCCGGCTAGAATCCCGCAGCGATTGATCCAAAGGGGAAATCCAAACGCGCTCGAGTATTCTTTGGCCAGCCACTCCGAGGCGAGTTTCGTTGTGCCATAGAGTGAAAGAGGTGGTTCGACGCTAAAGTTCTCGCTGATCCCCGATCGGGATAAGCCCGCGATGTTAGCGGACGATTCTATTTCTTCCCAATCGATCACCAAGGAAGAGTTTTGTAGTTCGTATGGGATGCTTGCAAGTTGTTTGATGGAGTAGACTCGCGAGGAGCTCAGGAGCACCATGCCAGCCGAGTTTCGTTTGCAGTACTCGAGCAGATGGATGGTACCTCCCAGGTTATGGTCGACGAGTTGTTGGGAGAGGCTTTCCTCGGACGGCAGCTGGCCGATACCAGCAAGAACGCTTGGGTTGGCTGCGCAATCGATCACCCAATCACACTTTGGAAGGGATTCTACCCAAGCTCGGTTTCGAAGATCGCCGATGAGGACTTGGGCGCCCAAGCATTCCAGGGGGGCTTGATTCGTCTGACTACCGGGTCGCATCAGGTTATCGACGACGGTGACGCGAAACGAACCTCGATGATGGCTGAGAAAGAACTTGGCTAGGCAGGAGCCGACAAATCCGCAACCGCCGGAGATGAGCAAGTGCATGATTGTCGGCTAGAAAGTTGTCTGTTTTTTGAAAGTAAAACGAAAACGTCCAGGTTTAGGAAATTTTCCAGTTCGCCAGAAGTTGTTCAGCGCCAGGGCTAAGTCGGCGGACTTTGGCTGCGATTATCGACTTCTCGGACTTGCTGGCCTTCTCAAGCCGCCTTCTGAGGACCGTTAGCTTGGTTTTTCGATGTCTTCGTCGACGCAATTCAACAGCTCGTTCATTCGGCATGATGGGTCCTTGGGTTGGTAGTAGCGAAAGATTGGAATTTCATTAGAAACGATAGTCGAAGCAGGTTTTTTCGTCAATCTTGGACCTGTTCGACTTCGGGGGCTTATGGCAAGATAGTCATCGCCGGAGGATGTCATAAGCTCACGCAGTCTTTTGGAAACAGAATTATCGGGCGCCCAAGTGGCGAAAACAAAGTAAATGAACTC
>CAILTZ010000347.1 GCA_903837255.1 uncultured Pirellula sp.
TGATCGAGGGTCTGGATGCGGACATCGTTTCGCTGGCTCTTTTGGGGGATATCGACGCGATCGCCGAGAAGACCAAAGCGTTGCCGAGCAACTGGCAAGAGAGTTTCCCGAACAACAGCTCGCCCTACACATCGACCATCGTCTTTTTGGTTCGCAAGGGGAATCCTAAGAACATCAAGGACTGGGATGACTTGATCCGAGACGGAGTCGAGGTGATCACCCCGAATCCCAAAACCGGTGGAGGTGCACGTTGGAATTATCTGGCCGCTTGGGGTTACGCTCTATCGAGTCAGTTGGGTGATTTGAAAAACTTGAAAGACCCTGGCCAGGCCGCTGCGGCAGCTCAAGCGACTCAGTATGCCAAGGACTTTATCGCCAAGCTCTATGCGAACGTTCCGGTCCTGGACACATCGGCCCGGGCAGCGACCAACACCTTCATCCAGCGAAGCATCGGCGATGTGCTGATCACTTGGGAAAACGAAGCCTACTTGGCACTGCGGGAGACCGGTGACGATCAAGTCCAGTTGGTGATCCCGAGCATCAGCATCCTTGCCGAACCCCCTGTGGCAATCGTCGATCGCTATGCGAGCCAACACAAAAATCTGGATCTGGCTAAGGCCTATGTGGATTACTTGTACTCCGATGAGGGCCAGCGGATTGTGGCCAAGCATCACTATCGTCCACGGCGAAAAGAGGTGGTCCCACAGGAGCTGCTCAAACGCTTTGCCGACGTGAAACTCTTTGAACTGACCGATATCGTTTCAAATTGGAAGGAAGCCCAGGAGGTTCACTTCAAAGATCGCAGTGGGGTCTTCGACGAAGTCTACTCGAGCAAAGTCCAGTGAGCGATCTCCAGTGAGCAAACTCCGATGAGCACTAGCGGTATCAAGCGGCAAGACCGTGTCATGGCAGGTTCAAGCCGGCAGTCTAAAGCCAGAGGTCTCCCGGGGTTTGGGCTGACACTCGGGTTCACGCTCTTTTACGTGACGCTCATGATTGTGATCCCGATCGCGGCCCTGTTGCTCAAGGCATCGTCGATAACGTTTCAAGAATTGCTGGCAACCTTGCAGACACCTCGAGTCCAAGCGTCGTTGCGGTTGACCTTTGGCGCTTCGCTATTGGCTGCTACGATCAACACGGTGTTTGGATTTATTGCGGCTTGGACTCTGGTCCGTTACCGCTTTGTGGGTCGCCGACTGCTCGACTCGCTGGTCGATCTTCCTTTCGCGATGCCTACGGCTGTATCTGGGATCGCGCTCATGGCGATCTATGCTCCGACAGGCCTCATTGGCAAGCATTTGCTCCCGTTGGGGATCAAAACAGCGATCAGCCCATTGGGGGTTCTGATCGCGTTGATTTTTATCGGATTCCCCTTTGCGGTTCGAACCTTGCAACCGGCGATCGAGGAGCTCGATCTTGAGTCTGAGCAGGCCAGCGCCAGCCTTGGTGCAAGCCGTTTGCAGACCTTCCTTCGGGTGAGCTTGCCGAGTTTGGTACCCGCCGCGCTTACCGGCTTTACCTTGGCACTTGCCAGGGCGTTGGGTGAGTACGGTAGCGTCATCTTTATCGCAGGGAACCTGCCGATGAAGACCGAGATCGCTTCGCTGCTGATCGTCAGCCGACTCGATGAAAACGACGTCGTCGGAGCTTGTGCGATCGCTGTCGTGATGCTTGGATCGACCTTTGTGTTGCTTCTGTTGATCCAAGGGGTTCAGTGGTGGATCCAGCGCACGACCGGTAGAAGTTAACGAGGTTCCTAGCGATGTCACACGGCGATCGATTGAGCGATGCGAGCCGGGACCCAAAATGGGTCCAGTGGGTGCTTATCGGTACGACCGTCGTCTTTGTGAGCCTGCTGTTGATTCTGCCTTTGGGAGTGATTTTCTGGGAGGCGTTTCGCAAGGGCTTCAAGACCTACACCCTTGCGCTTAGCGATCGCAACGCGCGGAGCGCGATCGCCCTGACGCTCCTTGCAACCGCGATCGCTGTCCAGGTGAATATGCTATTTGGCCTCGCTGCCGCTTGGGCGACGACCAAGTATTCCTTTCCTGGTAAGTCGCTTTTGATTTCGATCATCGATCTTCCGTTTGCGATCTCGCCGGTGATCGCAGGTTTGATGCTGATCTTGCTCTACGGAGTCAATGGATGGTTTGGATCAACGCTCCTCGGGTTTGGTTTCCAAGTGATCTTTGCGGTACCAGGAGTGGTCCTAGCGACGATGTTTGTCACGGTTCCGTTTGTTGCAAGGGAGCTTATCCCGGTCATGCAGGAGCAGGGTAGCGAGCAGGAGTGGGCGGCCGTATCGCTCGGCGCGAACGCGTGGCAAACGTTCCTCAAAGTCACTTTGCCAAACATCCGTTGGGCGCTGCTCTATGGGGTCTTGCTCTGCAGCGCTCGAGCGATGGGAGAGTTTGGAGCCGTGTCGGTCGTCTCCTCGAATATTCGGGGGCTGACCAACACCTTGCCCTTGCAAATCGATGCACTTTACAACGACTACAACGCGCCGGCCGCTTTTGCCTTGTCGTCGATCTTGGCGGCGCTGAGCATTTTGACGCTCATTGCCAAATCTTTCTTGGAAATGCGAATCGAGCGTCGTTCGAAAGAATCCGAGGCAAATCCATGAGCGTCGAAGTTCGAAATCTGAGCAAAACCTTTGGATCCTACACGGCCCTCAAGGACGTGAGTTTGAAGGTCCAAACCGGTGAGCTTGTGGCCCTTTTGGGACCTTCGGGATCCGGCAAGACCA
>CAILTZ010000348.1 GCA_903837255.1 uncultured Pirellula sp.
CAAGACCGGTGACCACATACGAGTGGGTCAACTGGAGTTCGAGATCGTGATCGAGATTGGGATTGCGAGTGCCAAGAAGCCTGAGGTCAATACAGCCCAGGAAGTTGCCGAGCGAATTGCCGAGCAAGCGGATTCCAAGGTCACTGATTCGCGAGAGAGCTTTGATATCAGTTCGTGGTTATTGGAGGCCGACCAGATCGATCGTAGGACGGTTGGTGCCGAGCCCGACACGCGTCAGTTTCATATGGATGAGACAACCTATACAGACTCAGAGGTATTGCCTGAATCCTCACAGGAGGAGCCTGCGGCTGGTTCTGAGAGCGAGTCGAGCGAATCCGATGCGGGCTCAGAGGACGGGGCGAACAAGCCCAAGCGACCTGATAAGAGGCCACCGATGAAGTTGCCCAAGGCCTCGACGGGCCCGACGACCAAGACCACCAAGGACGCGGCTTCGGAGACCTTGAAAAAGTACTTTGGTGGTCGGTAGCTCTGCCAGCTTTCGGTCACTGGTTCGGTCGCTTGCAGAGAATAACTTCAGGGAAGGCTGAGTGATCATGCGATTCGACGCAGGGCTTATTTCCATCTCGACATGCTTGGTGGTACTTTTTTTCCTAGGCTCAGCCAATGAGTCTTTCTCACAGCAGCAGACACTGATCCTGGATAACGGCCTGGCCGTAGGACCTGGACTTTTGAGGGGTTTGCCCCGACTCGATAAAAAGGGGTTTGCCGGTAGCAATGAGACCCAGGCAGCCGTCAGGATCGCCGGAATCGATGATGGTTTGAGGGTCACCTATGTAAGCAGCAAGAGGGCCGATCGCCAACCGATCGAGACTCCAGAGCCTTACAAGATCTCGATCAAAGTCAATCAAAGTGATGTCAGCAAGACTGACTCGGTGATTCAGGGTGGTTTGGGTAGTGCATTCAGCGCCACGCCATTTGATCCATTTGGTCGACGCATCTATATGTTTCAATCCCCGATAAAGCAAATTGTGCAAGGGATAACCGAGGTTTCACCACAGTACATCCGCATCCAGGGGTTGCGGGGCGAAACCCAGCAAACATCGATCACTTGGGATATGCGAGTCGCGATGTCGGCCGTACCGCCTGCTCAGCTGCGCGAGGTGTTGATCCGAAACGCGGATCCGAATCGTGCCCAGGACTGGCTCGATATCGTCAGCTTTTATTTGGCGGCCAAGCGGTATTTCGAAGCAAGATCGATGCTTGTACGAGCCATTCAGCGGTTTCCTGAGTTGGAGACAAGCCGACCGGAGATTAAGCGGATCGATCAGTTGCTTGCCGACCAGATGTTCCAGGCTTCGGTAGTGGCACAAAACGCAGGTCAGCATTCACTCTCCGAGCAGATTCTCCGGGGATTCCAGGCCAGCACTCTTTCGGTTGAAACGCAGCTTAAGATCGAGCGCAGGTTGGAAGCGATTGCAGGCGTTAAGAAGGACTGCGATCAGATTATCGCATGGTTGCTAGAGGACTTGGGGAAAGCAACCGATCCGCCCGTTGGGCAGGAGTTTGGCCCCATCATCGATGAGATAGGGACTTATTTGAACGAGGACACGCGGGTTCGTTTCGCCGACTATGTCAACCAGCGTACGGACCCAGGATTGACGCCCGACCAAAGGATCGCTTTGGGATTCTCGGGTTGGCTCTACGGGGCGGGATTGGCTGAACGGAATTTATCAGTCGTTCGATCGGGCTACATCGCTCGAAGAATGATTTCGGAACTGCTTGCAGGAAGACGCAAGAACGACGCTTTGATTCAGTCGATCATGAAGCTAGAGTCGGGCACACCCAGGTATGTTACGCGGATCTTGGAGAACATGCCTCCTGCGATTGCGACCGAGGCTAGTTCTCAGATTAGCGTCCAGGTACCCAGTACGGAGAATCCACAGGAGCTGCTCGAAGTGCCTTTTCCTGGCAGGTACATCTTGGAGGTCCCAACCAGCAGAGAGTTGGGGGGGCGGGTGGTACGTTACATGGTCCAGCTTCCAGCCGAATACAATCCTTATCGCAAGTATCCATGCATATTGGCATTGCCCAGCGAGGAGATCCCCTTTGGCGACGCGTTGGATTGGTGGACGTCTCCAGATCGTTCGAATGCACAATTGCAATGTTTCGCAGA
>CAILTZ010000349.1 GCA_903837255.1 uncultured Pirellula sp.
GGATATTTGATAAATCATCGAGTTGCCCCTGCGCTAAGTTGGTGTCTTTGCCTATCACTTCAGCCTGAATCGTAGTGCCAGAGATTGCCAATGTTTTTTTTAAGGGAAATTCTAGGTTTTTCAAACTAATTGCTAGCGAATCTTTTATTCCAGCGAATTTTTCTTTCGCGATTTTTTTCTCATCTCTTTCTTTGTTTTCTGGATTTGAACTAACCTTCATTTCAGGTAGTCTTGGTGTACCTATTCCCTCCTCGTTACTTGAAGACGGATCGACATCCGGCTTTTCTTTTTCAGGCTTTAAATCAGTTTTGTTTGTTTCAGCATCCGTGCTTTGGTGTAGATAGCTCACGTCAAGCCCAGATAAATTCCCGATAAATCCGGAATAATAGACACCAAGTGCCATAAGTAAAAACATCGCTGTGCATGAAAGAGCCAATAGTTTAGTACTGTTCGAGAAATTCGATTCTTTCGGCGTCGCTTTTCGGTCAGTTGTCTTAGGAGATTTTACCAAAGATGGTGGCGGAATTGGGTTCTTTGCCTCTAAACGCAACTCAAGTTCCTCAGTTTCGTTTGTCGGTTTCTCTTCATGAATATTGTTTGAGTAGATTTCTGGTTTGTCGAATTGCTCAATCGATTCTATAGGTTCGCGAAAATCTTTTTGTGTTGGTGGTTCGGTTCCAATCATCCGCCCGCTACGCGCTGCGTCCACCGCATCACTCGATGCCGCTTGGCCTAGCGGTGACGTCAAGTCGATCACGGTACCCCTTGCACTTGCCATGCGGGCTTCGTCACTCCCAGACACCACGCAGCGTACCCGGCATTCGACATCCGGCGGTAGCGTCGTTACATACGTTCCAAACGTCGCGTGCCAGCGTTTGTTGGACGGTAGCAACGCTATGGACTCATGGATCAGAACCAGCAATTCGGTCGACTGATCCTCCCCAAATAAGATGAATACCGGTCGCGGACTGCTGCTTAGCCAAGCGTTGGCGACGACACCCCCCCAACCTGCATCGCCGGTGATCGACTCCCAGTTTCGACAAACTCCTGGCTCTGCCGAAAGGGCTGGCAACGCTGGCGCCGAGGGCACATTCACACACTGTCCATCCCAATGGTCCCTCATCACCCCTGACTCTGCCAACAATGCTGCCGGTCCACATGCCGGCATCGGTCCATCGACGACGATGTGATGAGCGAGCTTGTTGGTCCGCTGGCTGTAATCCAACCCGTAGTCGGATATCCGCGAAAGGACCGAGATCTGCCGACCACCGACCGTGAACCTAAGGTGAGAAAAACTGACCGGATTCTTCGATGCGTCCGGAGTCCCAGAGGGGTACAAGTGCCGATAGCCACTGAGCGACTCCAATTTCGTCGCGAGATTCAGTGGCATTCCGACGGTACTCAGTACCGTGCAGAAACCTCGACTCCCCTGCTTGAGGCCATGCGGGGCGGATGTATAAAGCAGTTCGGCGTTCATAGGCGGGGTCCTTGAAACTGCGCTTTTGGAAACCTATCGCATTTTTCAATGCAGGGCGGGATGGTGTTATCGTTCGCGGTTCGCAAGGCCGATCAGCCCTGAGCACCATTTGCTTATTGCGTAGAGCATGGGAACTTCGACCCAATACGGATTGAGCGACTTGGGACGCATGCCAAACGCACCCGTTTGCGAATCGTGTTCCGGAGCGCAACCCGTGGCACTGACTGGGATAAACAGCAGGTGCTTAGTGAAACCTTCGGCAGCCGCGACGATCTCGGGGGTTAGTTTTCGGAGCAGA
>CAILTZ010000350.1 GCA_903837255.1 uncultured Pirellula sp.
ATGCGAGACAGCGGTGTGTACAACGTTGTGGCCCAGGCACGCAATCCCGACGGGAGTATCATCGGCGAATCGCAGTCGGTGTATGTGCATGAGCCACAAGCCCTGGAGCTTGCTGATTGCAGTATCGACGAAACACGCTTGCGAGCGCTGGCCGAGGGGAGCGGAGGGGAGATAGTTCCCGTTGGCAGTCTCGATTCAATCGTGAGCAAGATTCCGGTCGACAATCTACGGTACACCGAGAAGCGTCTGACTCCTCTTTGGCACACCCCCTGGTTGCTTGGGTTTGCGATCAGTTGCCTAGCGGTCGAATGGTGGTGGAGGCGTCGATATGGATTGGCTTAATCTCTTTCGAACTGGCGTAAAGCGATTTCTTCTTTTGCAAAGCTCATTGCTTTTGCTTGCCACAGCGATGCAAGGAACATTGTTTGGGCAGGAGCCTATTCCGAGAGTGTGCGTTGTGGTGGGGGCCGAGGGTGAACCGCAGTACGGCAAGATGTTTGAACTGTGGAGAAAGGATTGGTCCAAGGCCGCTGAGGGGATGACCGTGCAGTGGATTGGTCGCGAGGATACCCCGGAGCGCGTATCGGAATCGATCGCTCTTAACGATCGGGACATCTTGAAGAATTGGATTGCAGGTGTCGAAAGTGCTGTAAAAGAGGAAACCTATTGGCTGATTCTCATTGGCCATGGCACGTTTGATGGCAAGTCGGCGAAATTCAATCTGCGTGGTGCGGACGTATCGGCTTTGGAGCTCGGAAGTTGGCTCGAGGGATCCAAGCATCGATGGGTCATAGCCGTGTGTGCATCGAGCTCAGGCCCATTCTTGCCAGCGTTGTCGCGTCAGGGTAGGACAGTGATCACTGCGACCAAGAGTGGTGCCGAAGCTAACTTTTCACGCTTTGGAGGTTTTCTCGCTCAAAGCATCTCGGACATTTCATCGGATTTAGATCACGACCAAGCAATCTCGGCGATGGAGGCTTTTGTATCGGCGAGTCGAAAGACCGAGCAGTACTATGAGGAGAACAAGCTCTTAGCGACCGAGCATGCCTTGTTGGATGACAACGGAGACGGCAAGGGAACCGGCGTTGATTTCTATCGGGGACTAAAGCCGATCAAGCGTTCCGACAAGGGACTCCTAGACGGCGACATGAGTAGGGGAGTGAGGCTCAAGGCATCCCCAAACCAGGAGACTTTATCCTCAGAGGCCAAGACGATTGTCAGCGATTTGGAAAAGCAGATCGAGGCGTTGCGAGCCAAGAAAGAAACAATGGAAGAATCTCAGTACTATGCTGAGCTAGAGAGGTTGCTTACGGAACTCGCCAGGACGCTTTACCCAGAGAGCAAGTAACTGCCCTGGGGTTCTGGGAGCTCGAGGCTTCCGAACGCGAATGTATCGAAGAGGCGTTCCAGGCGATCGAAGCAGCGGTGGAGGTTTCGGTAGTGGCGGAAGCGGGCGAGTTTCCCGAGCCGATCAGCGACAGGTTGACCTGGGTCGATTTCCCACGGGTGGATATAGAAATGGATTGTGCGTCCCGATCGTTCGATCTTTCGAAATGCCCAACGAGTGAACCACCACGGGAAGATGCGGAAGTAGCCACCACCGCCGATCGGGAGGCGATAGACGGCTGTGCTCAGGACGCTGACGGGGTGTTCAGCGATTTGATGCTCACCGCTTTTTAGGTAATAGGATCCTAGGGGTGAATCGGGGATTCCATAACGATCGTGCCGGACTGGAACAACGCTGCTATCGTGCTCGAACCCATGTTGTTTGAGAATGGGGACAGCCCAAGGGCACTTTTTAGTGATCGAGAAAGTCGGGGCGCGAAAGTGTCGAATGGGATAGTTAGTGAGTTTCGAGAGTACATCATTGGCCATCCCCAGATCGAGTTGGAGGGATGTTGGGGTATGCTGGTTGATCATTCGGTGCCAGTAGGTGTGAGAGCCTACGACATGGCCTTGGGCAACCGCGCGTCGAACAAGATCGGGATAATGGTCGGCAACCCATCCTAGAAAGTAGCAGTAGGATTTAACCGATTTGCGTTCGAGGAGGTCTAGCATCCGATTGGTGCTAGATTCGACACGCTGCTCCCACTTGAGCCAGGAATCGCGTGAGGCGATCGCATCGAAATTCGATACGTGGTAATAATCTTCTACATCGATCGAGAAGATGTGCTTAGGTTCAGAGCGAATTGGCGAGACTCCTTTGAGCGACTCTATTCGCCCCGAGCTTGGCCTTGCTCAGGCTTCTCGAATCGTTGCCAGAGGTCTATGTAGTGGTTTGAGAATTTGGACTCCTCCGGCTTTCGAACCAATCGTGCTACTCTTGTCGCTAGGGATCCCGGAACACCGACCAGACGCAGGGCCGTGCAACCGACCATCCGCAGATCGGCCGACAGCGATGCATCCTCGATGTAATCAAGATCCAGAGTTTGTTTTTTCATCACCGATCCGGTATGGCTGTCGGCTGGAAGATTGATTTGAGCGTAACCTGTGATCCCTGGTCGAACCTCCAGACGAGTTCGGTAGTATGGAACACACTTTTCCAGGCGTTGGACGAACTCAGGTCTTTCAGGCCGAGGACCGCAGAAGGACATATCGCCCCGAAGCACGTTGATGATTTGGGGAAGTTCGTCGAGGTGGAGTTTTCGGAGCCAGTACCCAAGAGGGGTGACCCGGTTATCCTTATCCCCAGCAGCCCATTGTGCCCCATTCCTCTCTGCATCGAAGCGCATGCTTCGAAGTTTGTACATGGTGAACTCCTTGCCATTCTTTCCGGACCTTACCTGAGGGTAAATTCCAGGGCCTTTGCTGGTTAACCGGACAAGGCCGATCAAAAGCACCGTCATCGTGAGTGCAGGGACGGCAAGAACCAAAGCCAC
>CAILTZ010000351.1 GCA_903837255.1 uncultured Pirellula sp.
CGGACGAACTGGTAGATCTGCGCAGGGACTTGTCGAAAATACGCCAGCAACGCACCACCGACCATCAGCACCAAACCACCGCTGAAGATTTGGTTGTTCTGGAGGAGGGACGATAAGTACTGCCAAAAATCTTGAATCATCCTAGAAACTCGCTTTCCGATTGAAAGTTCACCAAGACCAGCCACCCTGACAATTCAACGATTTAGACGCGCCAAATCCAGAAAAGTTCGCATGGAACGGGCCCTCAATCGGAAATTCGTTGAGTGGTTTCACTCGGTCGGAAACAGCGAGCCATCCCTAGGAAAATGCAGGATCTGCTGCAATCTGCCATCTAGGTACATGGTATGTTTCGATAGAGTCGGTAATATACCAGCTTGGGTTGGGTAGTTGCCCGACCAAGGATTCTGTGCGCAAGGACCAGCGCGAGTTCTGCCGCCAGTATCCTTATAGACTTTGGATTACTCTTTTTCCTGCGGAGCAAATCATGAATATCGGGAAGCGTTGTGCGGCCGAACTACTCGGCACATTTTGGTTGGTCTTTGGAGGCTGCGGTAGCGCGGTGCTCGCTGCCAAGTTCATTGCGTTCGAGGGCTCGACCCCTCTGAATCTCGGAATCGGCTTGGTCGGAGTCTCGCTAGCCTTCGGCTTGACGGTCCTGACGATGGCTTATGCAATCGGTCACATTTCGGGCTGCCACTTAAACCCGGCTGTGAGCGTGGGTCTGATGATTGCAAAGCGATTCCCTTCTGCGGAATTGGTTCCCTACGTGATCTCGCAACTCGTCGGGGCATTTCTAGGTGCTGCGGTCCTCTACGTGATCGCTTCTGGAACTGCCTCGTTCGATTGGAAAAACGGATTCGCATTAAACGGCTTTGACGAATATTCGCCGGGCAAGTACAATCTTGTTTCTGCCTTCGTCGCGGAAGTCGTCCTGACGTTCTTCTTCTTGATGATCATTCTCGGGGCGACCGACAAGCGAGCCCCAGCGGGATTTGCCCCGATCGCTATCGGACTTGGTTTGACCCTGATCCACCTGATCGGTATTCCAGTTACCAATTTGTCGGTCAACCCAGCCCGTAGCACCGGGCCGGCCCTGATCACAGCACTCTTTGGTGGTAATTGGACTGCCATTGGGCAAGTATGGCTCTTTTGGCTCGCACCTATCTTGGGTGCCTTCCTAGCCGGTGTCGCTTATCCGCAGATCGCAAACGATAAGTAATCGCTTGGTCGTCGGTGCGATAGAATCGCTACGAACGAAAAAGTCCCTGCAGTTTACCATCGACTTGCATGTTAAACTGCGGGGACTCTTCGTTTCGTGCCTAATGAATCGCTTGGATCGAGGCTGCTTGCCCTGCCTGCTCCATCGAAACTGCATGGGCTTGTGCTCCCTCTCCGATCAATCAGAGCATGGAGTCGATCCAGCCATCGCCAAACCTGACATTCCTTCGATTCGAACAGCCGATACGCCTCGGCGTCTCGACGTCTGGCTTGTTTGGATTGCTTGCAATCCTTGCATTCATCGGACTGTTTGGCTTACCAGCAGCCGCTCAGACGGTGATTGCGCCGTCTCAGCCACTTCGGCTCATTGCCCCTAAGGCGCTGCCTTCAAGCACGGCACAGCAGTGGAACCGGCTACCTCAAGAAGGGGTCGTTTTGGATCCGGGTGCTTCGGATGCATTCGATGCGGCCGATCCGGCTTCACCTTTCCAATCGCCGACCAGCGCGGCGCCTAGGTTTGGGAGCAAGATTCCTGTCGGGCTACCTGATATCGATCGTGCGGAAAAGCCGGTGCTGAGGTCCGAGTTGGTTTCCAACGCAGGTCCTGGAATGTCCGATGCGCAAGGCGATGAGGATATGCTCGATGATGGCCAGGATGATCAAGGCGATACAAAGAAATCTGCAAGGCAGCGGAGCAGCCAGCAGCGTCGTTTAGCAGAAAACTATCCACACGACTTTTTACTCGATTCGGCAGATCCAGGCCTATTTCAATTCTTAAGCGATCAGTGGGTCCCGACACGGAGCTCCGAAGGTAAGGAGCCCAGATCACGGTTGGAGTCTGCTGCCGATGCGGCTTGGCAAGAGCTCCGTCCGCAACTCCTGACGAAGCTTCAAGCCTGCGACATGCTCTTGAGAAAAAACAGCATCTACAGCGCACGCGACGAGATCCGAAGCGGACTTGCGCTTCTTGCTCGCAAGCTTGATCAGATCACCGTGCCGGGCAATGCGCAAGCCCAGCGCAAAGCCGCCATACGCAAATCGATGCCTCACGAATTGGCTTTGCAACATGCACTGCGAGAAATCGACCAGTGCGCTTATGCTCCGCATCATGAGCTTGCACAGACGCTTGAAACCTTCTCAGACATGATCCCACAAGCGACCTTGAATCACCCTTGGGCAGCGGACCTATTGTATGCACTTGGGAAAACCTACGAGCGCGAATTGGAGTATGCACCCAAGCAGCAAGATGTTTTGCGGCAGCAATCGCTCGAATGCTACAAAGTCGCGCTTCGGATGGCCCCATCGCGGGGTTACATCGCCAATCAGCTCGGTTATAGCTATCTCCATACCGGCTCGCTCGATGAGGCTGCCAAAGCGATGCAACAAGCCCTCGATGCCGGCCCGACCGCATACTCTTGGCGAAATCTTGCCGAACTCTACCGCCGTCGCGGTGCCAACCGCGAAGCGCAGCTCGCCGACGAGCAAGCCGAGTTCTTGCTCTCGGAAGCAGCGAAGAAGCAATAAAGACATTCTACGTCTGCTTGCGCAGAGTCTCTCAGCCGATGAATCGAGCGTCCAAGGCGATCGCTTGTTGATCGTTGACCAGCACCGGATTCAGATCGGACTCTTGGATCCATTCCTGCTCTAAGATCAACTCTGAGTATTTCTCGATGATATCCACTAGGGCGTCGATGTTGGCTTTCGGGCGGCCGCGATATCCATTGAGCAGTGGCCAGCATCGAAGCGAGCTTAGCATCCGCTTTAGCCGCTCTGGGCTCACTGGCGGTAATGCCAAGGCGCGATCTTTGTAAACCTCTGCGGTAACCCCTCCAAAGCCAACCAAAATCACTGGCCCAAAAACCGGATCTTTCTTGGATCCAAAAATCAACTCGATGGCATTTGACAATTGGATCATCGGTTGCACGGTAATCCCTTCGACCCGGACATCGGGCTTGGCTTTGCCGACATTCTCCATGATCCGATCGAACCCTTTGGCTACTTCATCGGCATCCTTGAGCGATAGCAGAACTCCCCCTACGTCGGTCTTGTGAGTGATCTCATTGGCGTGCACTTTTAGGACGACCGGATAGCCAAACGAATCGGCCAGCCCGATGGCTTGATAAGCGTTGGTGGCGATTTGGATGCTTGGGGTTGGAATCTGATAGAGATTCAGCAGCAGCTTGGAATCGACCTCTGTGAAGATCTTGGTAGGCGAACTTTCGCCAGGAATCTGCGAACCTGCAAAATGGATAAAGCGCTTTCGATCGAGGATTTGGGGCGACGGCTTGTTGTTGGACGCATTTTTGGCCATCGAGTTGCTTCGATGGATTGCTTCGATCCGCTCGAGGTCGTTGATCTGTTGGTTCATGCGTTTGTAATCGATCAGTCGCATGAGTCCGCGAATGGCCTGCTCGGGGGTCTCAAAGTTTCGGATCCCGCTGGCTTGAAGTTTCTCGATACCCGCTTGCATCGATACGCCACCCATCCAAGCCGAGACGACACGTTTGTTGGCAGGGATGGGTATCTGCACGAGCTGTTCTGCGGTCTGGGTTGGGCTGGTCATTGCCTGGGGTGAAAGAATCGCAAGAATGGTATCGACGTTGGGATCGGCGAGCACGATTCGGAGTGCTTGGGCAAAGCGCTCGGGTGGTGCATCGCCGATCACATCGACAGGGTTGCCTCGCGACCAGTTGGCTGGCAAGCAGCCATCGAGGGCTGATAGTGTGGCGGGTGTTAGCGGAGTCAAGCATCCACCTTGTTCGATAAGCATATCGCTGGCCATTACGCCAGGTCCCCCGGCATTGGTTACGATCGCGATCCGCTCGCCGATCGGTGGTGGATCCGAGGAGGCTTGCTGCGAGAGAAGTTCCGCACACTGGACCATGGAATCCATGTCGTAGACTCGCACGATCCCGCATTGCTCGATGACCGCTTGATAGACTTCATCCGTGCCAGCTAGGGAACCGGTATGAGAGGCCGCTGCCTGAGCAGAGGCAGCAAATCGACCTGCCTTGTAAGCGATCAGGGGTTTGCGCAACGTAAACTTTCTGGCGGCTGCAATGAACTCTTGGGGCTTGGTGATCGACTCGATGTAAAGAATCGCGGCGGTTGTCGCGGGGTCGTCGGCAAGATAATCCAGCAGGTCCGAGAAACCGACATCGAGTTGATTGCCGAGGGAAACGAAGTTCGAGAAACCGATCCCTTCCCGGATCGACCAGTCGAGGAACGCGGTGCACAGAGCGCCCGATTGCGAGAGAAACGCGAGGCTCCCGGTTTGTGGAATGCCGCGGGCAAAGCTGGCGCTCAATCGCGACTCGGGATGGATCAATCCCAGGCAATTCGGTCCCAAGACCCTCAGAGATGGATGCTTGGCTCGGGCTGAGTCGAGCTGCTGCTGTAGTTCCAGGCCCGCTGCACCCATCTCATGGAAGCCTGCAGTGATGATCAATGCTGCAGGAATATTCAAGCTGCCGCATTGATCGACTAGCGACGGGATGCTCGTCGAAGGTGTGCATAGCACAGCCAGTTCGACGGCCTCTGGTAAATCGGCAAGCGATGCATAAGCTCGCTGGCCGGCGACCGTTTTATTTTTGAGATTTACCGGATAAGCGGTCCCGGAGAATCGATGTTCGAGCAGGTTACGAAAGATGCTCGTCCCGACTTTGCCAGCCGTATCGCTCGCACCGACAACCGCCACCGAGCGAGGCGCAAGCATTGGCCTAAGATTGTGTTGAGTGTTCATGAGATCATTGTATCCGGGCGTTGAAACTCCGATTCGTCAACAGGTTAAGAGCAGATTAAACATGTTCAATAGGTTAGAGGATACGGACCGCGACTTGGACCCAAGCTGGTTCGCCGAGCAGTTCGGGAAAGTGCTTGCGACCCTCTTGGATGTGAGCCGACTGGCCATGATTGTTCAGCGCCTCGCGACTTGCCCACTCTTCGATGAACGTGAACTTGGTAGGGTGATCTAGGTCGACGAACAAGTCGTAGCGAATGCAACCTTCCTCCAAGCGAGTCGGAGCGACGAACGATTCAAGAACCTTGCGCAGGTCCTCTTCCCGACCTATTTTGGCGTGTATGTGGGCGATGACATCGACTTTTTGATTGGACATAATTGTTCAAGACTCCTTCGACCAAAATACGGAGAAAGATGGTATGATACCGGTTCCTGATGGTTCCATCTACCTTAGCATTTTCACACGGAAATTATTGTGAGCAACGCCAGCGGTCCCAGTGGCAAAACCCCTCGTAGCATCGGTGATTTGCTTCGTGAATTTCGCGAGCACCACGAGCAGATGAAAATCGAGTTGGGCAAAGCGATCGTCGGACAAGAAGAAGTCGTCGAGCAGCTCTTTGCGGCCGTCTTCACTCGCGGACACTGCTTGCTCGAAGGCGTCCCGGGGCTTGCTAAAACCCTGATGGTTTCTTCGCTAGCCAAGATTCTTGACGTGAATTTCAAACGGATCCAGTTCACACCTGACCTGATGCCTTCGGACATCACAGGCACGAACGTTCTAGAAGAAGACGAAAAAGGTCGACGGGAGTTCCGGTTCGTCGAAGGACCGATTTTTACAAATATCTTGCTTGCCGACGAAATCAACCGTACGCCACCGAAAACGCAAGCTGCCCTGTTGCAAGCCATGCAGGAGCGTGAGATCAGCATCGGCAGACAAACCTACTCGCTTCCCGACCCTTTCTTTACCATCGCGACACAGAACCCGATCGAGCAAGAAGGAACCTATCCGCTTCCCGAAGCCCAGCTCGACCGATTCATGTTCAACATCAAAGTCGGTTATCCCAGCGCCGACGAAGAGGAGAAGATCTTGACCACAACCACACGAGGGGAAAAACCTGAGATCGCCAAGGTCCTTTCGGTCCGTGCGATTCTGAACATTCAGAAGCTGGTCAATTCCGTTGCGGTGAGTCCTTTTGTGATCAAGTACGTCGTGGCTCTGGTGCGCGCGACACGGCCTGGAGAAGCCGATTCTCCCGAAGTGGTCAAGGAGCTTTTAGACTTTGGCGCCGGTCCTCGCGCCGGTCAGTTTTTGATCCAAGCCGGAAAGGCGATGGCGGCCATGGATGGACGATTCAATATCGCCATCGAGGACATCAAACGGATCGCAATCCCTGTCTTGCGACACCGACTGAGCACCAACTTCCAGGCGCAAGCCGAGGGGATGACAACCGACAAAATCATTGCTCGGTTGCTCAAAGACATCAAGGAACCTGCGATACCAAAGTATGCCGGGGTCGATCCGAATGCGATCCAAATGGCTCCTCCTCCTATCCAATGATGCCTGCTCAATCACTGATCTCAATAAGTCTTCCAGAGGACCCTTAGGTGCAGTGGGATGTTTCGATCGGCCAAGCGACGCTGCTGACGCTACTTATCGGACTTTCGGTCGGCGTCCTGGCAACGCTCGTCGCACTATGGATCAGTCTTGCGACATTCTGGTTCCGTATCGCCGGATCGAGAGTTGCTGTGGGTTTGATCTCCAGTTTTCTGCTTGTGCCGTTGTATGTACAAGCCACAGCGTGGAGCGCGGGGTTTGGCTCGAACGGTTGGTTTAGGCTCAGTCAGGTTGATGCGGCCAAGGCACCTTGGTTGGGAGTCGCAAGCGTCGTATGGATTCACGCTTGTGCCGCCCTGCCCTACTGCTTCTGGATCGTAACGCTCGGGTTGCGTCGCGCTCATGATCCGGCGGTCGATCAGGCCTTGGTGGAGCTAGGCCCATGGTTCTCGCTCCGTCAGCAGATACTCCCCAGGCTCAAGCCCTGGCTCCTGGGATCCTTTCTCTTTGCGTTTGCCTCAGTGCAGTACGACATGGTCGTCACGAATCTCTTCCAGACCCCTACGCTATGCGAGAGCGTTTATCAGCAGGTCCAGTTCGGTAGGCTCCGAAGTGTGCCGATTCTGGTTGCTTGGTCTCTTTCGATCCTCTGTGGGGGTGCATTGGCAACCAGTGTGTTTCTTTCCTCCGCGCACAAGTCCAATCCAGGAGTGGCGGTCGGGAGTCTGGGATCCAACGTGCGGCTTTCCTCCCTTTGGCATCAAGGCTTGAGCCTGGCGATTTGGGGTTTGTTGTCGATCTGCTGCGTGGTCCCCTGGTTGAATCTTGTCTCGAGGATGGGCTGGCGGTCGTCGATGGTCGATGGACGTGGGGAACGGAGTTGGAGCATCGCCGAGTGTATGGATTCGCTCGGGCACGTTCAGGATTTTCGCGAGGAGTTTGGCTGGAGTTTGCAATTGAGTCTTTGGGCTACAGGTTTGAGCATGGTGCTCTGTGTGCTGCTTATGGGGTTGAGTCGAGATCGATATCGCATGGCAGTGGTGTTTGCTGTTCTAGGTTGCATGTTCACCACACCCGGACCGCTGATCAATTTGTTGATCGGTCAGTTGCTCAATCGCTGGATGCCCAGTTCGCTGAGTTTTCTTTCGGATCGGACCTTGCTTGGCCCGATCATGGCTTTGCAGTTTCGAGTCTTGCCAATCATGTTTGGATTGCTGTGGATCATTCGTCAGCAGTATCTGCAGAGGTACGTCGATTTGCTGCGGCTCGAGGGCCAGCTACCGGTTTGGATGCGATGGTATTCATGGATAAAGTACTCGCAATGGGGTTGGGTTATCGTGTTTTGGATCGGATTTTCGATCGCCTATGGGGACCTTGCGAGCTATTTGCTGGTCCAACCTCCCGGGGTGACGACCGTCGCGATGCGGATGTTTGATCTGTTGCATTATGGGACCAAGAATCGCGAGGCTGGTTTGGCGGTCGTCCTGGCTCTCTTCGGAGCCCTTTCGAGCCTTGCGTGGTTGCGCGTCGTCCCACGAGATCGTTGATGGGCTTATAATAGGTGCTTTCTATTGGATGCTGCACTCATCGAGTGCAAGGTAAACGTTTGCCCTTGGGCTGGAATCATGAAACACATTCTTTTGAGAAGCAATCGAAGTTCGATCCTCGTATGGGGGTTTTTGGCGATGGTCCTGTCGATTGAATTTGCACCCATCGCGATTGGACAAAACTCCGAGGTCTATCGTTTGGCGAAAAGAACGATCCACCAAGAGGGCGATCGAATGGTCCGCACAGAGAGTCCCGCTGTGTGGGATCCCAAGAAGACGGCCGTGATCGTTTGCGATGTTTGGGACTATCACCACTCGATCAATGCGGTGCGACGTCTCGAGGAGATGCTCCCGAGCATGGACAGCCTTCTGCGGACTGCAAGGCAATCCGGATCGGTCGTGATCCATTCTCCAAGCGATTGCATGCTAGGGTATGATGGACATCCTGCGAGGCTCCGGGCAATGAACACCCCGAAAAGGGATCTGCCCAAGCAGATTGCTTCGTGGAACTGCAAGACGCCCAAGGAGGATCCGGCGCTGTTTGTTTATCCTCTGGACCAGTCCGATGGAGGTGAAGATGACGATCCACAGGAGCATCGCCTGTGGGCCGAGCACCTCAAGACTCTCGGGCGTGATCCGGGGCTTCCGTGGAAGGCCCAGAATTCAGCTTTGTCGATCGATGCGACGAGGGATTACATCAGCGATCGGGGGGACGAAGTTTGGGCGATACTCCAGAGCAATAAAATCGAGCACGTCATCATGATTGGGGTGCATACCAACATGTGCGTTTTGGGACGGCCCTTTGGGCTGCGTCAACTTGCCAGCAACGGCATCGACGTGGTCTTGGTCAGGGATCTGACCGACTGCATGTACAACCCGAAACGTTGGCCGTACGTCGACCATTATACGGGGAACGATTTGATGATTGGTTATGTCGAGCAGGCCGTTTGCCCGACGATCACTAGCGACCAGATTTTGGGAGGCAAGCCGGCGAAGTTTTCCAAGGACACGCGGGACAAAAAGGATTTGATGGGTTCAGAGATTCCGGGGTTGGGGGCTAAGCCTGCGGCTTGGGAATTGGTTCCCTGGAAGAACTTGCTCGATTCGGCCCGTTTGCAGGGAGCCCAGAGCCCGTTGGTCCGTTGTTCGCTGAGGATCTCTACAGAGGCGTTTTCAGGGCAAGTGACATTGAGCCATCCACGCATCAAGAAGGCGTGGGTCAACGGCCATCGGCTTGAGATTGCCAAGAACTCCAGTTCACTGACCACGTTTGAGATCGAAAAATCGCAGACCTTTGGAAACGATGATGCGAATGTTTTAGTCCTGCAAATCGACGCTGGCGATTTAGCTTTGGATTCGGCACCGATCGTGTTGGCCGCAATGGGGGAGTTAACCCTATCGGGCTCGATGCAGGCAAAGTACGCGTGGCAGGAGTCCGATACGAATCTGCCATTGCCAGCCAAATTTGCTTTACCCCCTGCGGTCTTCTACACGCTACCAGATCGATAGAAAACCTTTATACTATAGTGGATCTTGCGAAAGATCCCGAAATTCTCAAACCCAATCGAGCTTTTCAGCGTCGACACCTTCACCAAGACACCCCCATGGCCAAATCCAAGGCAAACGAAGAGGAAACGAGCGAATTGAGTTTTGAGGCAGCGATGGCATCGCTTGAGCAGGTGGTTCGTAAGCTCGAGGGTGGTTCGCTGCCTTTGGAGCAGATGCTTGCCGAGTATGCCAAGGCGGTCGAGTATGTGCAGGTTTGCCATCGGCAGCTCGAGGGAGCCCGTCGTCGCATTGCGCAACTTCAGAGTGTCGGAGCCGACGGCAAGGCGCTTACCAAGGACTGGGATGATGCAGCTCCGAGGGACAGTGAGAGTGGCGAGGCTCCCACGCGTCGCAAGAGTATGTAGCGATCGTTTCCATTTTAGGAAAGATTGGATTTGAGTGTATTTCGGGGCATGCCGAGGGGTTTTTGAAAGCGGTTGGGCGCAAGCCCTCCGGTGAAGGGTCAAGTCTAGTGTTCCACGCTCGGACACTCAGGAGACCACTAGATATTTAGACTCACCGGGCAGCTTGCGAATTATTGTCCATGTCTGGCAACTTTGTTTCCAGGTTGTCTCGATGCTTGAGCGAACCCCCAAGCTTCCAACCGCAAAAAACCAAGGCTTGCGTCGAATTGTCGCATTGGCACGTGAAATGCATATCGGTTATGGCAGACGCTCTAAAAGCCCTCAATCGCTTTCGAATCCCTAGGAGTCGAGAACATGTTACGAACTTCCCTGCTGCTATCCGTATTGTCCGCCATGCTGAGCGTGGAGAGCTCCAGCAAATCGATGGAGCGAACCACTCAGACCAAGACCCAGGAATCATCGCTGGTCATCGCTACAGAATTGACCGACGAAAAACAGGTAGAAGCCGAAGCGCGTCAGAACGTCGGCCATTCGTTGGTGGACGGATGAGATTCGATTGAGTCCGGCTCCGATGTCAGCGTTTATCAGCGGTTCAAGAAACCGGACCGCTAATGGACACTGATGAGCGCGAATAGATTATTTTTTGGTTCGGTCAAGATTTTGTCGAACATCCAATCGCACATGGTCTACTTTCAACTCTCTCAAATCTACTCTCTAGCCGCGAAGCGGCTGGGGGTTCTTGGTCGGAACGCGCGCTTTGATCGGCACCGATTCGATGGGGACTTGAAGATAAGAGCGGGTCGCCACCGATGCGTAGCGCTCGGGTGCGAGCCATGCTACTTGCCTTTGGCCACAATGCGATAAATCCCTGGGGTTTGGGGGCAGAGCCCAACGCCGTGAAGGATTTTCAGCTGTTAATTTGCATTCGGATTTTTTCGATGTTCCTTCGTTCGTTTTCTGTAAGTTTAGCAACCAGTGGTGGCTTGAGTAGCGTTTTGTTTGGACGAGGTCGGTACCTCGCTTTTCTCGAAACTCGCCGCTTGTAGCCGTCGGTCACCGCGTCCTGAAGCATGCTGGTTAGATCGTATCCAAATTTCGGAATCGCTTCTGGTTGATGGATTGCTCTGCGGATGGCTCATCCCGGAGGCAAAACGCTGCGTAACCTGGGACGATGCCGTGGAGTTCTGCAAGCGACTCAGCGAGATGCCCGATGAGAAAGCTTCTGGCCATGTTTACCGACTACCCACCGAGGCCGAATGGGA
>CAILTZ010000352.1 GCA_903837255.1 uncultured Pirellula sp.
CTGAGGCTTAAATAGGTAGATGGTCCCGGTGATGGACAAGAAAATCACGAATGGGATGCAGAAGAGTCCCGCCCAAAAATGCCAACGCCATACAGTTCGGTACGATGGCCATTCTCTTTGTTTTGTCGTGCTCATGGCTTATTGAAGCTCCGTGACTATCTCGCCACCATTGCAACTATGGAGGGCTCGGACAATGGTCGTATCGATCGAATTGCTCAGATACTGAATCGATCCATCTACCATCCCTGCATGAGCTCCGCCGGTGTGAAAACTACGGGGGCCGTAGAACCCGGTGAAGTGCGTCACGACATCTGGAATGACATTGTTGGGAGACAGATAGCCATTCGTCAGAGAGTTGATCGAACCGCTGAATGCCCAAGAGATTCCGCGACCGCGTAGGGCAGGGCTACTGCCACCCCGCCAACTAGTGAAGCTCCTCCAAAAGGTTTCGAGGTTCGGATTGGCGATCATTCCGCTCGGATCAACAAACGACGACCAAGGACCACCGGAGGGTCTGAGCCCACGTGTGGCATTCAGAGCAGAATTAACGCCGCTCGATCCGTTGAGAGTCATCTGGTAGGGGAATTTCGGGAGGGTCGGAGGTGGATAAATCGCATCGTCTCCAACGCTGCGAACCGATTCACTGATGGCCACCGTGCTAGATGTGCCATCCATGATGTCTTGAAACCGACGCTTGGAGAATTGATATACGAGCCCATCGGTTTGCCACCGTAGGTCGTACGAGGTGCCGGTGCCACTACCAAAACTGATCAAGTAGTTTAGGGCTCCGTAGTTGTAGAGCGTGCCATTGACCGTAACCTGTGTCACACTTGGGGCCGGGTCGCTCGGGCACAAGAACGTGGCGATGGGTTTACTGAATACATCGATGAACCGAGGATTGGGAACCTTGGCGTTGAACGGGCCTGTAAATGCTGGGACCGAGTAATCGAGCAAGCTATTGAGGTTGTTCTGTTCCATGAACGGGAGCAACCTGGCTTGAACCGAAAAATCGGTATCGACCATCCCAGCCATAGGGAAGCGTTTAAAGGCTGATTCATAGTTGTGCAGCGCCAACATAAACTGCTTGACATTGTTACTGCACTGCATGCGCCTGGCCGCCTCGCGAGCGGCCTGCACTGCTGGAAGCAGTAATCCGACCAACACGCCGATGATGGCGATGACAACCAGGAGCTCGACCAAAGTAAATCCAAAACGACGCTTTTTCTGTGCGTCCGCAGGGTTGATATTCGTAGACATTTTTCGTTTGCGAAGGTGGCTAGATGCGATGGAGAAAGGATCTGCATCCTCAACCAGTAGGGATGGCACAGATCACTTGCGCAAGAGGAAAATATTCCCCGCGATTAACTCTTCCAAGAAGGGCGCACCGCGAATGACAAGTTTTGGAATGTCATTTGCTTGATGAGCAAACGACAATACCATCCTCAAATCTAGACAGCGGCACGCGAACTAAATGGACCACGGTGGCCGAGAGGGTGGGCGATACCTGCTGGTTTTCCAGCTTTGGTCCAAAACATCTAGCGGTTCTTCGAGAAACTCCGCCGGTGTTTGCGCAACGCACGGTGTTGGATGCACAAACCAAGTCAAAGTTGTGAATAGCGAACTTGCTCCCCGGCATTTGCAAGCAAGCATCGAAAGAACCGTACGCTCTAGGGGTGTGTTCGAGCCGCAAGATTTCGCGGATCTATTTGGTCCATCGGACTTGCAATCGGTCGAAGAGGCCTTTTTGGGTTTTTCGGTGACGCAACAACTTTTGATGTTCCCCGATCCCAAATGCATCTCGATCGTTTGGGTCTTGGTCGACCTAGGAGTGTCACTCAAGACAGCATAGGCTGGAGGAGTAATGCCCCGTTTGTCTGCCCATCGGCGGCGCTCTGCCGGGGTGTGGCAACAACAATCAGTCCAGCACTTTCGGGCGGTAGCACACCCACAACTTCCGTCCTGACACGGGAATGGGGTCGGATCACTGGCTTGATCGGCCGCGTCGGATCGACCGCTGCCTAAACCCGCCGGATTGCTGAAACTGACGATACGCGAAGGCAATGGGAATGGAAAGTTGGCAAGCAGGAAAACAACAAGTGCAATCCAACTCAGGCACTTGGGGAGAATCTGTCTGGAATTGATCGGATACCTACGAACCGCCATCGAATAAATTCTGTTGTAATTCTCGTGTTGTTCTTCTCGGAGTCGCATGCTTAAGCCCGTCCATAATACACACCGAACAGTGGATACACCACCCTTGATCAAGGCAACTTATGACCCATTTTATCGCGCTTGGTTGCTAGATACTGGGCGTTATGCTCGTTGGGAGTAGAGATAATCGGGACCTGATCGACGACGGTGATGTCAAAACCACGCAGGTTAAAGGCTTCGGTTTTCTTCGGGTTGTTGGTCAGCAAGCGGACTTTCTTCAAGCCTAAATCCTTGAGGATCTGCAGTCCCACGCCGTAATCCCGCATATCGGATTTGAAACCTAGGCGATGGTTGGCCTCGACCGTATCGAGACCTTCGTCTTGAAGCGCATAGGCCTTGATCTTCTGTGCAAGCCCGATCCCGCGACCTTCCTGAGGGAGATAGACCAGGACCCCTCGGCCCTCTTTGGCGATCGCATCCAAGGCCAGATGCAATTGGTCACCACAATCGCACCGAAGCGATGCGATCAAATCGCCGGTAAAACAGCTGCTGTGCATCCTCACCAAAGGTGGCTGTTCCAAGTCCGCTTCGAGATCCCCAAATGTCAGCGCGATGGGTTCTTGGTCTTCGTACTGAACGTCATAGACGACCACACTGAACTCCCCAAAGCGGGTCGGCAACCGGCACTGCGCGGCCCGTGTCACCAACTTTTCGCTAACCCGTCGGTGGGCGATCAATTGCTCGACGGTGATGATTTCCAGCTGATGCTTCCTGGCGATATCGACCAACTCATCGCGCGTTGCACGATCGCCCGTGGAGTTGAGGATCTCACACAAGACCCCTGCTGGGGCCAAGCCAGCCATCCGCGCCAAATCCATCGACGCCTCGGTGTGACCGGCTCGCCGCAGTACCCCACCCTCCATTGCCAAGAGCGGAAACACATGCCCCGGTCTTACAAAGTCGCTGGCTTTGGTCGTCTCGTTGGCCAATAGCCGAATGGTTTCCGATCGCTCCCCGGCAGTGATCCCCGTCTTGCATCCGCTGAAATCGACCGGTGTCAGAAATGCGGTCGACAGCGGGGACGTGTTTGTCTCGACCATCGGACGCAGCTCGAGCCGCTTGGCCGTGGTAGGGAGAATCGAGCAACACAACTGGCCATGCCCAGAGAGCATAAAATTGATGATCTCGGGAGTGACTCGATCGGCGGCACAAACAAAGTCCCCTTCGTTTTCGCGATCTTCGTCATCGAGCACAATCACCACTTTGCCAGCAGCAATCGCTTC
>CAILTZ010000353.1 GCA_903837255.1 uncultured Pirellula sp.
AACAGAGTCGCAGGACCAATCCAACGGCTTGAAAAACCGCTAGCACCCCCCCGAGCCAACATCCACCGACGATCAGATCGATGACTCCAGGGGACCATTGGATTTTCAGTAGCCCTGTCCCTAGTAGCGCCGCACAGCCCCAAGCAAATAGGCCCCCCAACCAGAGCCACAGCGCGGCTTGTGATTGACGCATCTCACTCGATAGCTTGATCCCCACCAACGCGACGACCGACGCATAAGCAGCTAGGATCAATGGCCAGCCGCCATAACCGATCTCGCGGCGAGTCCACGGGTCGATCGACTGGCCGACCAGATAGGTTGCCGAGGTGGATGTGTCAAAGCATGAAAACAGCGACAGTCCGATCATCACAAACCAAACGCGGTAGGTCGCTGAGAAATCGTCCAGCCGATGTTGCCTGATGTTGTAGACCATCCAAGATGCAAACGCGGTGAGCAACCACAACTGACAAGTCATCCAATTGGCGATGCTATGAGGGCTGCGCAAATCCAGCAACTGCAAGACAGGGATCGGTGATCGGCCTACCGAGTTGGCAGTGGTGTGCAGGAAGTAATGAGCTGCGAGCAACAGTCCCCATACCACCCAACAAGTGGTGATCAACGTCGAAACCGATCGGGCGCGGATCGGTATCCATTGAACGACTCGCTGCTGACATGGCTTGCGCACGTCTTGGCTGTAGTTGGGAGTATCAACCCCAGTAAGAAACGCGTCGTGCTGGTTTTGAGGGTTCCTGCGAGCCTTCTTCTTGAGCGCGCGTGAGTAATCGGCAGCCACTGCAGCATCGCTTGCCGCCGACTCACGGACTATCCGCCTACGCCGATCCAACCTCTGGGTACGAGAAAACACCATGTCGAAGGAATCGCAGTTTTGACGATCGGCGTCAAGACCGATCGCTTTGATAGCAATTCAGCTCCATCGCGTATTTGACGGAGTTTATTTGAGTGTTTATTTGAGGACGAGCAGCAGATCGCCGGCTTCTACTTGGCTTCCCGAGTTGACCAGAAGCTGGGCGATTTCTCCGTCTCGCTCGGCGTTGATGACCGTCTCCATTTTCATGGCTTCGAGCGACAGGAGTTTTTGCCCCTTGGTGACCTGAGCTCCTTGGGCGACTGCCACGCCGATGACCATGCCGGGCATGGCGGCTGCCACGTGGGTCGGATCGGCCGCGTCGGCCTTGGTCCGTTTGGCGGCTTTGGTTTCGATGGACCTATCGATTACCTCGACTTCTCGGGGCTGTCCATTGAGTTCGAAAAAGACGGTACGAACGCCATCGGGCCGAGGTTCGCCGACAGCTAGGAACTTGACAATAAGCCGTTTTCCAGACTCGATGTCAACGAAAAACTCTTCGCCGATGCTCGGGCCATAAAAGAAGATCGGTGTGGGCAATAGCGAGACATCGCCGTAGTCCCGAAGGTGCGTGATGTATTCATCGAAGACCTTGGGGTACAGGGCGCTGGTCACGGTTTCTTGCATGCTCGGTTCTCGCCCGAGTTTACCTTGAAGCTCCGTGGCTGTCGCGTTGAAATCATGCGGCGGGAGGGTTTCTCCGGGGCGGTTCTTGACCTCTGGGTTGTTCCGCAGGATCGCTCGCTTGACCTTCTCGGGGAACCCTCCGGGAGGTTGCCCCATCATGCCACCGACGAGATCGAGCACAGAGGCTGGAAAGGAAAGTTCGCGGTTTCCATGGAGGATATCCTCGACACTCATGCCGTTGGCGACCATGAAGAGGGCTAGATCGCCTACAGCCTTGCTCGTAGGGGTAACTTTCACGATATCCCCTAGGAGCTGGTTCGCGGCGGCATACATTTTGCAAACATGGTCCCAGCGATCCGACAGCCCCAAGGCTTTGGCTTGTTGATAGAGATTGGTGTATTGTCCACCTGGCATTTCGTGCTGGTACAAATCTCCCCCGGCCACGAGCGATTCGCCTTCGAAGGGTGCATAGAACTGCCTGACCTCTTTCCAGTATTCGGATAGAGCCGTCAGAGCATCGGTCTGAAGTTGGCTTTCGCGAGGAGAGTAACGCAGGGCTTCGACCAGGGTGTTGAGGTTGACTTGGGAGGTCCCACCGGACATAGAAGCCAGTGCACCGTCGGCAATTTCAAGTCCCTGTTCGGCCGCATTGAGAATCGAGGAGGCTTGGATACCAGCGGTATCGTGGGTATGGAAGTGGATCGGGATGCCGATGTGTTGTCTGAGTTCGGCGACGAGCACCTTTGCCGCAGCGGGTTTGCACAAACCGGCCATGTCTTTGATGGCCAGCATGTGGGCCCCCATCCTTTCGAGCTGCTTGGCCAAGTCGACGTAGTACTTTAGCGAATATTTTTGTCGATTGGGATTGAGGATATCTCCTGTATAGCAGATGGCAGCTTCGCAGATCATCCCTGACTCGACAACAGCTTCCATTGCCACCTGCATGTTGTCGGCCCAATTGAGGGCATCGAAGACCCTAAAGATATCGATGCCGGCTTGGGCGGCCTCTTTGACGAACGCTCGAACCACGTTGTCGGGATAGTTGGTGTATCCAACGGCGTTGGACGCTCTTAGAAGCATCTGAAACAAGATGTTCGGGATTCGCTCCCGCAAATCGGCTAGCCGTTGCCAAGGGCTCTCTTTGAGAAAGCGCATCGAGGTGTCGAAGGTGGCGCCGCCCCACATTTCCATGGAGAATAGTTGCGGGGCGAGTTTTGCATAAGCATCGGCGACTTTGAGCATGTCAAAGGTTCGAACGCGGGTCGCTAGGAGCGATTGGTGGGCGTCGCGCATGGTGGTATCGGTGAGCAACAACTCTTTGCTCTCGCGGATCGATTGGCAGAACGGCCCGGCTCCCAACTGCAGGAACTTCTGACGGTATCCATCGGGAATGCCCTGACGAGCCGAAATCTTGGGTGCCACCGCAGGCTCCCGTCGTACCTTGTCTCCAGTCTTTTCAACCAATTTGTTCCCGTTGACGACCGTGTCTGCGATGAATCGCAAGAGCCGCGTGGCGCGGTCTCGGCGCTTGGGGAGTTCGAAAAGCTCGGGGGTCTTCTCGATCATCCGAGTCGTGGCATCGCCGGCTTGGAAGGTCGGATGTCTGATCAAAGAGATCAAAAATGGGATATTGGTCTTCACTCCGCGGATACGGAATTCGTGCAAACAGCGTTCCATACGGCGGGCGGCCTCGGTGAGGTTTCGGCCCCGCGCAGTCACTTTAACCAGAAGTGAATCGTAGAACGGATTGACCACCGCACCGCTAAAGGCGCTGCCGGCGTCGAGCCGAATCCCCAGCCCCGCAGCGCTTCGGTAGTGGGTGATGCGTCCATAGTCGGGGCGAAACTGATTCCAGGGATCTTCGGTAGTCACACGGCATTGGATGGCCGAACCGACAACTTGGACCTCGCTTTGGTTGGGCAAACCCTGCGACTGATCGCCGAGCTTGTATCCGCAAGAGACCAAGATTTGTGATCGGATCAAATCGATACCGGTTACTTCCTCGGTCACCGTATGTTCGACTTGGATTCGGGGGTTGACTTGGATGAAGTAGAATTGGTTGGTCTCGGTATCGAGCAGGAACTCGACGGTACCTGCGCAGTAGTAACCGACATTGCGAGCGATCGCCAAAGCAGCTTCGTGAAGTTCGGTAGCGACTTTTTTGCTCAGGTTCGGAGCCGGTGCGATCTCTACGACCTTTTGGTGCCGGCGTTGGACCGAGCAATCCCGTTCGTGCAAATGGATGATGTTTCCATGCTGATCACCCAGAATTTGGACTTCTAGGTGCCGGGCGCGTCCCACGAGCTTTTCCAGAAACACCTCATCGCTACCGAACGCATTTTTCGCCTCGCGCTGGGCCTGTTCCAAATTACCTGCGAGTTGGTCTTCGGTTTCTACAATGCGCATCCCGCGACCACCGCCCCCTTTGGAGGCCTTGAGCATGATCGGGTACTGCATCTTGCGCGCAGTCTCGATCGCTTCGTCTAGACTGCTCACGGCCGCCGCGGAGCCTTCTAGAATCGGGACTCCAACTTGTTTGGCGATCTTTCGCGCAGCGACTTTGTCACCCAGCAGCTCCAGAGCCTCATTGCTAGGTCCGATGAACATGATCCCAGCTTGACGGAGCGCGCGAGCAAAGTCGGCGTTCTCAGAGAGAAATCCATAGCCCGGGTGGACTGCATCGATTTTGTTTTCCAAACACAGTTCGACGATCGACGGGATATCCAAATAAGATCGAATCGGTTCTCCAGGTTTGCCTATCGGATAAGCCTCATCGGCTTTGAAGCGGTGGAGCGCAAATCGATCCTCGTGCGAGTAGATCGCTACGGTTCGGATCCCTAGTTCGTGCGCGCTGCGGAAAATGCGGATCGCGATTTCGCTGCGATTGGCAGCCAGAATTCGACGGATGGGAAGCATGAGGTGGGGAGCCGGAGGGTGCGAGGGTGCGTGAAGAGGATCAAAGCATTTTCAAATGCTCGAGACGCGGGGTGATTATAACGAAAATCCTAATCAATGCAGGCTTAAGCTCGCCGGTCCTGTGTGGTTTGGCTCTGTACGATCCCATGAGCCCCTTGCCACCCGCCATTGACGGAAATGTCTTGCGCATTGATGAATTCTCCATCACCCAAACTGATAGCCGAGACGACTTTCGCGATGTCTTGTGGAGTCCCCCATCGCCCTAAAAGCGATTCGCTCTGAGCGCGGTGAGACCAAGCTTGGGAGGTCCCTTGCCCCCACTGGGTTTGGACCCAACCTGGGTTGATGCAATTGACTCGCAGTTTGGGGGCGAAACTTTTGGCCAAGCTTTTTGAGAACGCGCTCACGGCGGACTTGACCGCACAGAAGTACTGACCGCTGTCCCCTTCCATCCCCCCGGAGGCTTGGTCCCACCCGATATGGATCATCGATGGCAGGGCTTTGTGCGATGTGACTTGTTGTACCTGTCGATCGGCCACGGTTCGGCTCAGGAGCATCATGGCTCGGACATCCAAGTCCCAAAGTTCGCTGAGTTTCTTTTCAAAGGACCACGATTTAGCATCGCCCGTCAGGACATCGCTACCAGCGGCATGGACCCATAGGTTCACGTAGCCGCGGTAGGCAAAGGCCGCGTCGGCAAGCGAGTAGAGGCTCGGATTGGAACGCAGGTCTGCGATCACGCAGATTTTGCTGCTGCAATTTTTGGCGGTGCTCATCAGGCCTTCGATGTTGCTTCGAGTATGCAGGACCATGGCGCAACCTCGCGATGCGAGTTCGATGGCGATGGCTTGGCCGATCCCGCTAGCAGCACCTGTAACGACAGCGACAAAGGGTTTCTCGTTGCTGGACATGGATCAATCCGATGCTTCGTTCGGAGGTGGCTCGTAGTTGAATTCCTGCCACTTGATCGCTTGATCCATGGGCTCGATGCGAAGAACGAGCCGTCCGTTTTGGAAGACGCGAACCGTGCCGCTGGATTGGCTAACGACAATCGCGATGGCTTTGGTCCTCTGCGAGATAGCAGCCGCTGCCCAGTGACGTGACCCGAGCCCTTTGGAGAGTTGCAAGTTCTCGTGGTGGACCTCGATGATTTGGCGAGAGCGTTCGACGACGCCGTCTGGTGAGACGACAAAGGCACCGTCCATCTGGGCGATCTCTTTGATGTCTTCCCGCACGCGGGCATCGTGCAAATTGCGGTGTTTGCGAGAGTAGCCTTTGAGTGGATCAAAGCCGCTGTCTTTGCAGTGCGCGAGAACTTTGCGGGTATCTCCGACGACAAATAGCGCTCCGACTTTGTTACCCTCGCGGCCTTCTCGACCGATTTGAACTGCAAGGTCGATGACGATCTTCAGGTTGTTCAGGGGGACGGCTGTTTCGAGACGCTGCAGGTCGCGGCTGGTAAAGCGACGCATGCGCTCATCGAGTTTGATGATCGAGATCGAATCCATGCGGTTGGCCACAAATCCGCAGTAAACGGCCACGACCTCACTTTGGCTCGCCAAATGTTCGTCAGCAACGGCTTCGAGCAGAGCGTGCTGGAGTCGCTCGAGCAGAGGCGAGTCCTCTTTGTTCAAGACCAATGGGATCAGGCCAAAGCCGGTGGCGGCTTCGAGATCCTCTTCGCGGTCTGCGGCCACCAATATCCTTTGGATTTCCTGGGGAACCAGCTCCCTCAGGCGTTCCCAGTCGGTCGCTCCGTCGAGCAGCAGGAGCAACGAGTCTGCCCCGACGGAAACCGCCAGATTTCCGGCGGCCTCGACGACGCTGGAAAATTCTCGGGTGAATTTCTGCGTGTTCATCGGTTGGTAGCGCAAGTCTTTGCGGGATTAGAGTTTACGGAGCCCTTACTCAGTGTAACCTGCGTTTTGAATTCGGCAATCCGAACCCGCGGGCTCATGGGCGTTTTGGCGTTGATTTTCAAAGGACTAGAGCTATACTTTCGCTCCCTACTCCCGCCAAAACTTGGCGTGTGTCGTCCTTTTTACTACGTTCCTCCACCACTGTCGGTTTCGGAAATCGGGTCTAGTCATGGCAAGAGCTTGTGAAGTTTGCGGAAAGTCGCCCCAAGTTGGCAATATGATCGAGACCCGTGGTAAGGCGAAGTACTTGGGTGGCGTTGGTACAAAAATCACGGGCATCACCCGTCGTCGATTTCTGCCGAACCTTCAAAACATCAAGGCTTCGTTGCCAAGTGGCGAGGTCAAGACGATGCGAGTTTGCACTCAGTGCATCCGATCCGGCAGGATCCGCAAGGCGGTTCGGACCAAACCATTCTCGCTCCCGACCAGCTAGCTCGCCGGTCTGATAGGATCCGATGACTCTCACGGCAGCGGACATTCAACGGCTCGCTCGACTCGCTAGACTCCAGGTGCCTGAGTCACAGGTGCCTGAAGTTCAAAGGGATCTTAGTAAAATTCTCGAACTCTTCGAGCAACTCACTCATGTGGATACCTCGGGGCTTGAACCCCTGGTGCATGCAATAGAACTGAGCGATGTGTTTGCTCCCGACCATGTTGCCACCTCATTAGACGTCGAAGAGGTTCTCAGGAACGCCCCGGTTCACGACGAATCTTTCTTCAAAGTGCCGCCAGTGCTGGGATAAAATCGTGCGGAGTATCCGATCCTTTCTCAACATCGATACTCCTTCACTGGCAAAAATCTGGTTTCTGCATCACCAAGCCTACCGCTCTAAGTCCGACTGCACGGTGGTCGCCTGGGATCATGCCGTGTTGGCCAAGCCTTTCTTTAAAAACGATGAGTTTCTCATCGCCGAAGATTCGCAGGAAGGTATCGTTGGCTTTGCTCATTTCGGACGCAACCCCGCGGCCGTTGGCGTGGGCAAGGATGCGGGTATCCTCCATCGAGTCTGTGTTCGCCCGGGAGAGGATGAGGACGCGATCGCCCAAGAACTGATCGCCGCTTGCCTGGAACGCATGCGCGGGGATTGCCTTCAACGTTGTGTTGGTATTGGAGCTTACCACGACAGCATCTTTTACATCGGTGTGGCCGAGGGTGATGGCTTCCTAGGTGTACACTCCAATGATGTCCGTTTATTGCGATGGATGCAGGCCGAGGGTTTTCGACCGACTCGAGCCACCGAGTGTTGGGAGTTGGTTCTGGCCCAGTTCAAGCCACCCATGGATCGAGCCCAGATCGGCGTCCATAGAAATAGCATTGTTAGTCGGATCCTTGGCGAAGCGCAATCAACATGGTGGCATAGCGTAGTCTTTGGGCACTGCGATCAAGCGATCTACCAGCTTACAACCAGGTCCGCTCCAGTGACGGAACTTCGCGTTGAGATCTGGACTCCAGAGGTCTTTGTTCCTGGCGTCGAGTCTCGGATCGCCAGATGGATCATTCCGGAGTTCGCAAGTGATCAAACGCTAATCGAACAGTGGATCTGCTTGCTCTCCGAGTGCCTACGTCTGCTTCAGAACGAGCGCAAGCAATTGGTTCATGTCGTGATCGATCCGAATATTGCCCCTCACGTTCAAATCTTGCAACGACTGGGATTCAAGACCAAGTATCACGGCATGGTTTTGGCTCGCGATCTGTAGAATCGCAAATCCGGCGGCTTGGACTCTCATGGCTTAGCTACAAATTCTGCGCCGAAGCCAAACCTTATCACTCGTGTCGTTACTGACCAAGCTTCTTTGCATGTGGAGGTTGCTCGTCAAGTTCGCTGTCAACTGCGTCAAGAAACCGATCGATCATTCCGTCAGGTGCCTTGACGATATGTTCGGGACCTGGAAACCTTCCGCTTTTAACATCGGCGATGAAGTCCCGAAATCCTCCAACTCGCTCCTGCTGGATTGCTTGCTCCATTTGGAAAAGGTTCCGATATTGCTTGGTATGGCGAGGATAGGGAGGTGCGTGATTGCCTAAAATGTCTTCCGCAAACATGAATTGGATGTCACCCCCACTGCCGGCACCAATCGACGACGTCACCAGCCGCGTGCGGCTCGAGATTTGAGCAAGCAACTCTGCCGGTACGACTTCAACCTCAACGGCCCACGCTCCTGCAT
>CAILTZ010000354.1 GCA_903837255.1 uncultured Pirellula sp.
GCACGTAACGGGATCGAAGAGCAGTTGACTCAGATCTGGTCGGAGGTCCTGGGCATCGAGCGCATCGGGATCCACGACAACTTCTTTGCCCTGGGCGGACATTCGCTACTGGCCGTGCGGCTAACAAGCCGTATTGCGGAAATCTTCGATGTCCCTGTGGGTGTCAGGCGGATCTTTGAACAGCCGACCATCGCTCAGTTATCCGAACAGATCGAGGCCAAGCGGATTGGTGGTTCTAAGCATGCGTTGTTACCCCTTCGGTCGGTCTACCGAGATCCTGAGGCACCAGCGCCTGTTTCCTATGCCCAGGAGCGCTTGTGGTTCCTCGAACAACTCGAAGGTTCTCTGACGGCCTACAACATTCCCATGGTTTGGCGATTCCGTGGGTCGCTTGATAACGAAGCCCTTCGCAAATCACTTGAGACAATCATTGCTCGTCATGAACCTCTAAGAACGGTGTTTGTCCACGATGGAAACACCCCGGTACAAATGGTTCGAGGACTGGAGCGATTTGAGTTTCATGTCGAGGATTTGCAGGGACTTGATCCCGAAGACCAAAAGCTCAAGGCTGCTCAGATCTGCCGTGCCGAGGCAGACTGTCCGTTTGATTTGACTTGCGATTTGATGATTCGCGCTAGGCTCCTGCGACTCGATGACCAAGACCATCGACTTCTGGTCACCATGCACCATATCGCTAGCGATGGTTGGTCGATGGCTGTGTTTACCAAAGAGCTCTCTGCTTTGTATGGGCACTACCTGGATGCCTCCACCGAGACTTCGGGCATCACTTCAGGCATTATTCCGCTAGATCCCTTGCCTGTTACCTACATCGACTACTCGGCTTGGCAAAGAGAAACGCTCAGTGCCGATCGTATCGAGGGGCTTTTGAGTTACTGGCGCCAGGAGCTCCAAGGACTCCCTGCTCTGGAGTTTCCGACCGATCGGCCGCGGCCTGTGATGTCGAGTTACCGAGGATCCTCGGTACCGATCGAGCTTAATGAAGGCTTGACCCGCCGCCTTGAATCGCTTGCTCAGAGTCAGCAAGTAACCCTTCAGATGCTGCTCTTGGCGGCCTACGAAGTGTTGTTGTACCGCTACAGCAATCAAGAGGATTTTGCTGTAGGGATTCCGTTTGCAGGCCGTAACGAAACGCAGCTTGAGAGACTCATTGGTTTCTTTGTCAGCACGTTGGTGATCCGAGCGGATTTGACAGGTGAACCGACCTTCCAAGAGCTATTGAGCCGCGTACGTCAAAGGTCTTTGGCAGCCTACGATCATCAGGAGTTGCCTCTCCAGGTGTTGCTTGCGGACTTGCAACCAGAGAGACACTTGAGCCGCCCGCCGCTGTTCCAGGTGATGTTTCAGTTGCTCACACAAGATGCTTCGGGATTGAATCTGCAAGGTTTGGAGTTAATCGAAGAGTATTACAGTACAGAACGGGTGAAGTTCGATCTGGAGATGCACTTGAGTCGGGATCAAGGCGATATATCAGGTGCTCTCTATTTTAGTACGGATTTGTTTGATCTGCAGAGCATCGAGCGGATGGTCGCCCAATACGTACAGCTCTTGGAGTCGATCGTCGCACAACCAAATCAAAAGATTGGTCAGCTTTCGATCCTCACGGATCAAGAGCGTGACAGGCTTCTTATAGAGTTCAACGACACGGCCTGCGAGTATCCGCGAGAGCTGTGTGTGCACGAGCTATTTGAGCAGCAAGCCGAGCGCACCCCCGATGCAGTGGCGCTTGTTTTTGAAGATCAGCAGCTAAGCTACTCCGAGCTCAACGCCAGATCGAATCGCTTGGC
>CAILTZ010000355.1 GCA_903837255.1 uncultured Pirellula sp.
TAGTCGCAGCTCCCGTAGCCGCCCCGGTAGCCGCTGAGGCCATCGCTGATGTAGATGTGCCCGTGCAAAGTGTGCCCGTGCAAAGTGTGCCCGTGCAAGATCCCCCAACCGTCAGGGGCACTATTCCAAAGATTAAAAAAACCTCTGCGATCGCCAACGCGTCATCAGCCAAAGCAGCCCAATCGCAACCCACCCTTACCCCGAGCGAGGCCCAAGTCGAGGATGGCCCAGCCGGTCTGACGTTCCGCGATTTGTCTCTTCCCGAAGAGCTCTGCTCGGCCCTAGAAGCCGCCGGTTACCGAACACCGACCGACATCCAGGCCTCGACGATCCCAGCGATGCTCGCAGGTCGCGATGTGTTGGGCCAAGCTCAAACGGGGACGGGCAAGACCGCCGCGTTCGCTCTGCCACTTCTGGCCAACATCGATGTCGATATCCCCGAGACTCAGGTCCTGGTGCTCGCTCCCACGCGAGAACTGGCCAACCAAGTCTCTGAGTCGTTCCTCAAGTACGGACAGCACTTGAGGGGCTTGCGCGTTGCCCCGATCTATGGAGGGGCTCCTTATGTGAACCAAATCAACGCTCTCAAGCGTGGAGCTCACGTCGTGGTGGGGACTCCTGGTCGAATCATGGACCACATGCGTGAGTCGAGACTCAGGATCGATTCGCTCAAAACCTTGGTCCTCGATGAAGCCGACGAAATGCTGCGAATGGGATTTGTCGATGACGTCCAATGGATCCTCGATCAATGTCCCGGCGATAAGCAGATCGCTTTGTTTTCGGCCACGATGCCCGAGCCAATCCGACAGATCGCTAACAAGCACCTGAAGTCCCCGGAAGTGGTCCGGATAACTTCAAGGCAGCAAACTGCCGATAACATTCAGCAGCGTTTCTTGGTCATCGAACCGAGCATGAAGTTCGAAGCTCTAACGCGGATCATCGAGGCTGAGGATTTTGACGGCATGATCATTTTCGTGAAAACGAAAATAGGTACCGTCGAGGTCGCCGATTACCTTCGCGAGCACGGCTACAGTGCAGTTCCTCTCAACGGCGATATCGCTCAAAACCAACGAGAACGAACCGTCGAGCAACTCAAGGAAGGCGTTTTCAATATCTTGGTCGCCACCGATGTCGCCGCACGCGGATTGGACGTCCAGCGGATCACCCACGTGATCAACTACGATCTGCCAGCCGATTCAGAAGCCTACGTGCACCGCATCGGACGGACCGGCCGAGCCGGCCGCAAAGGTCATGCGATCTTGTTCGTCTCACCCAAGCAACGAGGGTTTCTCAGGGAGATCGATCGAGCTGCCGGGGATTCCATGGAACCGATGGCCTTGCCAACCGCCAAAGATATCAACGCCGCACGCGTTGAAAGATTCAAAGAGCGATTGGTCCACGCCGCTGCGGGTGAAGCCAATCCCGAACTCTTTGCAACCTTCGAGAAACTCTTGTCTCAGGCCGTCTCGGACAAGCAGCTCGATCCAATTCGGATTGCCACCGGACTGGCCGTGATGATGCATGGCCAGCGGCCTTTCTTCATCCACGAACTTCCCGACCGACTTCTCAATCGCAATTCTCGTAACGACCGACATGACCGAGACTCCAGGCGCGATTCGAGACCAGAACGTCCATCGATGGGCTCCGGGGGGGACCAAGGTCCCAGCGAA
>CAILTZ010000356.1 GCA_903837255.1 uncultured Pirellula sp.
ATCGCTAGATAATGGTCACTGAAGCTGCTATCAACTTGGCAGGAAACCACGGCGACCTCGACTACCCTCGACTTCGGCTACAATACCGTGCCTTGTACGAATTCTGTCTCCCCGAAACAACCACCCTACAATGATTCTTCTTGCGGTGATTCGTCTTTCTGTCCTAGCCTGCGTTTTACCTGTGCTTGTTCCGGTGGTCTCCCTCGGTGTCTACGGCCAAGACCCAAACATCACGCTTGTTTATCCCAAGTCGAAAGTCGTTGACCAGACCGACGATTACCACGGCACGAAAATCGACGACCCATTTCGATGGCTCGAGGATGTCGACGCCGCGGATACCAAGGCCTGGGTATCCGAGCAAAACAAACTCACCTTCGATTACCTAGAGAGCATTGCCGCAAGAGGCAAGTTCAAGGAGCGATTGACCAAACTCTGGAATTTCGAACGCTACGGGCTTCCTCGACAGTACGGCAAGACCTATTTCTACTCTTACAACAACGGCCTCCAAAACCAGAACGTCCTGTACATTGCTGAGTCTCTCGATGCTGATGGTCTGGCCAAACAAAAGCTGTTGCTCGATCCCAACCTACTGAGCAAAGACGGGACGGTGGCTCTGAGCGGTTACGTGCCGAGCGACGATGGAAAATTCCTAGCTTATGGTGTGGCCGAATCCGGTAGCGATTGGAATGTTTGGAAAGTCCGCGACGTACAAACCGGTGTCGATCTTTCTGATACCGTCCGCTGGGTCAAATTCAGCTCGGTCTCCTGGACGAGCGATCATCGCGGATTCTTCTATAGCCGGTACGATGAACCTGTAGGGAATGAATTCACAGGGGTCAATTACTTCCAAAAACTCTACTACCACCGGCTCGGTACCCCTCAATCCGATGACGTTTTGGTCTACGATCGCCCCGATCAAAAGGAATGGGGGTTTGGCGCAGCGGTATCCGATGATGGCAATTTCCTTACCATCTCCGTCTGGAGAGGAACGGAAAAGAAAAACCTGGTCTTCTTTGCTCCCATCACCAACGGAAAAATCCCAACTCGACAAGATGTCGTCGAGCTCATCGGAGACTTTAACGCAGATTGGCAATTCCTCGGGAACGACAACCATTCGTTCTATTTCGAAACGGACGACTCGGCCCCCAAGCACCGGATTGTTGCCATCGACATCCATGCGCCAGACAGAGGTAATTGGAAAACGATCGTGCCCCAAGCCGACGAGTCGATCGAAAACTCAAGCTTGCTGGGAAATCGGCTGCTGGTCCACTACCTTAAGGATGCAACAAGCGTCGTCAAGGAGTTCGGGACAGACGGGAAGGTAGGAGCCGAGATTAACCTGCCTGCTCTTGGCACGGTTTCGGGGTTCGAGGGGAAAAGGACTGCAAAGGAAACCTTCTTTTCCTTCACGAACTACATCACCCCGCCGACCGTCCTGCGCCTGGACCTTGAGAAGCTTGAGTCCTCGCTATGGAAATCGCCGCAGCTGGATTTCGATCCAGCGAATTATATAACCGAGCGAGTTTTTTATACGAGCAAGGATGGAACCCGAATCCCGATGATTTTATCGAGGAAAAAGGGGACAGAGAGAAACGGTCAACTACCAACGATTCTTTACGGATACGGCGGATTCAACATCTCGATCACTCCGACCTTCTCTCCTGCCAATCTAGCTTGGATGGAACAAGGTGGAATGTACGCCGTGGCCAACCTGCGAGGTGGTGGCGAATACGGTCGCGATTGGCACGAATCGGGAATGCTCGCCAATAAACAGCGCGTTTTCGATGATTTCATCTCGGCTGCCGAGCACTTGATCAAGGAGAACTATACCAGCAGTTCCAAGCTCGCGATTTCAGGGCGGAGCAACGGTGGTCTGCTCGTTGGCGCAACCATGGCCCAAAGACCCGATCTGTTTGCCGTGGCGCTCCCTGCCGTAGGTGTCATGGACATGCTTCGATTTCATAAATTCACCATCGGCTGGGCTTGGGTTAGCGAATTCGGAAGCTCCGAGGATCCATCGCAGTTTGCTAATATACTCAGGTACTCTCCCTTGCACCGGCTCAGACCAGGCACTCGCTATCCAGCAACTCTGATCACGACCGGCGACCATGACGATCGTGTGGTTCCAGGGCACTCGTACAAGTTTGCTGCTAGGTTGCAAAGCTGCCAGAGTGGAGCTCGCCCGACGCTGATCCGAATCGAAACCAGCGCCGGGCACGGTGCAGGTACTCCGGTTGCAAAACTGATCGATACTGCCGCCGATACTCTGGCATTTGTTTGGAAGAACTTCGGACTCGAATAAACTCCGGTTGGCTCCCCCCTTTTTAAGCTCCAAATAAAGAACGCCTCTAGCGTGCATCCTTCCCAGATCCTCCACGAAGACAACCATCTGTTGGTCGTGAACAAACCCGCAGACTGGGTCGTCCAAGGAGCGTCGACGGACCAGCGGAGCCTGCTGGAGTCGGCACGGTTGTACATCAAGAGTAAATACCAGAAGCCCGGAAGCGTCTACCTTGGTGTGGTCAGTCGCCTCGACGCACCTGTCACCGGTGCGGTCCCTTTTGCGAGAACTAGCAAGTGTGCGGCGAGGCTCAGCGAGCAGTTCCGAGACCACACGGTCGACAAAGAGTACTGGGCTTTGGTAGCGGGATGTCCTTTGGCGGTCGAAGGCCGACTCGAACAAAGGCTAGTTCGACGTCCGGAGGATACTGTTACGCGGGTTGTTGCCCCCGATCATCCTGATGGCCAGTCCGCCATCTTAGAGTACCGCGTGGTGGCGTGTGTCAAAGGACAATCGTTTCTTAAGCTGCGATTGATCACGGGCCGCAAGCATCAGATACGCTGCCAATTGGCAGCCATGGGCTGTCCCATCCTCGGAGACCAACTATACGGATCTCGGGACCGATTCCCCCAGGGTATCGCGTTGCATTGCCACCGGCTCGATTTCGATCATCCGACCACCAAGGAGCGAATGACAATCCTTGCTGATCCGCCGATTTCTTGGCCAACGCTCAGGTAATGGATGGTTGTTTTGTTCACCAGAGTTGCAACAGATCGTTGAATTTTACTCACTCACAGGCTGGCCCCAGAACTCCGGGAATTCTGAGGCCAGCCCTAGTGACATCCAACCGTCCAACCGGTCTTTGAAGTCATTGACTGCCAGCGAACCTTCGAAGCTTACTTAGCTTCGTTAGCCTTGGCGGTCGAGCGTGCTCGTCGTCGAGCGTACATCAACATACCGCTTCCGATACCGAAGATCGCCATCGATGCGGGCTCAGGAGTTGTGGTTGCAACTTGTCGCATTCCGAAACTTCCGGAATCCGAATTTGCAAGCGCGTAAAGATTCATTTTCAATTTATAGATTCCGGTAACCCCGCCTTCGTGAATCTCTCCCGAGCCTGGAAAGCTGCGAAAAGTACCAACATCGGGGTGGAGTTCCAAGCCAGTGAATTGGTCCGAAAAAAGATCCAGCTGGGGATTATTTGGATCATTGTTGAACCAGGGAGCTGTTTGCCGAACGGTGAACGTTGAGTTCCAAATCTCAAAATGGTAATCCCGCCAATCGTAAGGCGTCGAATTTAGAATCTGAAACTCGAATTCAAATAACTCGTTCGTTAGGGCACCCGAAAAGGTGACGACCTTATCGAAATAGTTGTAGAACGGATCCGTTGAGTTTGGTGCGACGATCGCCAAGTAGCCAGCATCGGGCAAGATGGGGTACTGGGTGTCGTAGAGAATGAGTTTCTTCTCTGCGTACGTCTCTGTCACGGTAATTCCGCCAGCTACGGGGGTCTGACTTGTGATGCTCATCGCATCCGTGAGGTTCAGATCCACGAGACTGACAACGGATCCGTTAGCTCTCGCTTGAATCCCGACGATTGCCAGGCAAATCAGGG
>CAILTZ010000357.1 GCA_903837255.1 uncultured Pirellula sp.
AATCGCCGCCAATGCGTAGTAATCGCTCTGCTTGATCGGATCGAACTTATGGTCATGGCACCGGGCGCAACCCAGCGTCATCCCCAGAAACGTTTTGCCGATCGCATCGATTTGTTCATCAATCGTATCCATGCTCAACTTGTCGCGATCCGGCTCAGCCAACACCTTGGCCCCCAAAACCAAATAGCCAGTGGCTGTCTTGGTCTGGCGATCCGCGTCGGGCAATAAATCCCCCGCTATTTGCTCCTCGATGAAGCGATCGAAGGGCTTGTCGTCGTTGATCGCATCAACGACGTAATCTCGGTATCTCCAAGCGTTACCATAAGCGATATTTTCATCCAGTCCATTGGAGTCTGAGTAGCGAGCGACGTCTAACCAATGGCGACCAAAACGAACGCCATACTGCGGGGAACTGAGCAATCGGTCTATCGTCCGTTCGACAGACTCGGGCGCAGTGGCTTGTTCAAACTCAAGGTACTGCTGAGCATCGGGAGCTAGACCAATGAGCCCCAAACTCATGCGTCTGAGCAACTCGCGCCGTGTAGCCGGCGGCGAGGGCCGTAAACCCTTGGACTCCATGCCAGCCAATATAAAAGCATCGATCGGGTTTCGACACCAATGAGCACCCTCTGGAACCGGAATCGATGGAACCGAAAGTGGCCTCATCGACCAAAAACTCTTCCCTTCCTCGATGCTCATCCCCTGAAGCTTTTTCCCAAGGACTTCCGGCTCACCCCTTCTAGGATCTGGTGCACCGGACAAAATCCACTTCTCTAAGACCGCAATCTGAGCATCTCCAAGCTTGCCGCCAGGGGGCATCTGCAAATCGGCGTCTTGGTATCGGATCGCACGGAGCATCAAACTCCGATCGGGTGCGTCCGCCTGGAATGCTGGCCCTGAGTCCCCACCTCTCAAAATCGCTTCGCGATAATCCAAACGGAACCCACCGTTGGCCTGCCCGCCGCTGTGACACTCGTAACAACTTTCGACCAAAATCGGACGGACCTTGGATTCGAAAAAATCCCTCTGCTGGGCATTCAATGCCTCGCTCTCGAACGCTTCGCCCGACGGGGTTTGCTGTGCAAATCCAGGCATCGCACTGAGCAAGCCCCAGATCGACAAGCCCCAGATCGACAACCTAGAGATCGACCAACGTGGATTTTCGTGCATGCTCGATACACATCAGGCAGGTAGGAATGGATTGATCGAGGGGGTCGGCACAAAATTCGCACCGAAAACCCTGGCCAGGAGTTCCCTGAGTATACCACACACGACCGGCTTAAGCCAAAGCGCCGGATTCGTACTAGGCTTGAGGCCCTTTTCACCCCCCCTGACGACCTTCGAGCGTTTCAAGCCTTGCATAGGCTTCCATCAATTGCTTCTCGAACAACTCCATCCTCTTGGCGTCTGCCGCCAATTCCGCCGCAGGACGCTTAAAATAGTCCGACTCAGACATCCTCTCGTGCAACTCGGACTGCTGAGCCTCCAAAGACTCAATCTTGCTCGGAAGAGACTCGAGCTCGAGTTTCTCTTTGTAACTGAATTTCACCGCTGCAGATTTGTCCGTCACTGGTTTTGCACCTGTCGCCGAATTACCGACAACAGGATTAGAAACTTTCGATGTCGCCTTGATCGCATTCCGACTTTCCCGTTCGACCTTCGTCTGACGTTTCCAATCGTCATAACCGCCGACGTATTCGCGTATCCCACCAGGTTCAAATACGATCATGCTTGTAACGACATTGTTCAAAAACGCCCGATCGTGACTGACTACCAACAAGGTTCCTTCATAGTCGACCAACCGATCCTCAAGAATCTCCAGCGACTCGGCATCCAAGTCGTTGGTGGGCTCATCCATTACCAACATATTCGCCGGCTGAGCAAATAGCTTGGCCAATAGCAATCGGTTGCGTTGCCCACCAGAAAAAAATTGGACCTTGGATCGCGCCTCTTCGGGCGTGAACAAAAACTCCTGCAAGTATCCGATCACGTGCTTGCTACGCCCATTGACCATGACACTCGTACGTCCAACCCCGACATTCTCCTCGGCAGTTAAATTTGGGTCCAATACATCGCGGTTCTGGTCAAAGTAAGCGATCTGCAAATTGGTCCCCAATCTCAAACTACCACTCAAAGGGGCAAGCTCTCCGAGGATCCCCTTGAGCAGAGTCGATTTACCAGCACCGTTTCGCCCTAGAATCCCGATTTTGTCTCCTCGCATGATGGTTAAGTCCAAACGGGACACGATCGGCTCAGAACCATAACCAAACGAAGCTTCTTGCAAATCGCATACGAGCATTCCGCTCCGCTCTCCAGCATCGATGGCCAATCGCATCGATCCGGTCTTGCGAGGACGAGTCGCACGCTCGCTCCGCATCGCTTCGAGCCGACGAACGCGCCCCTCATTGCGGGTCCGCCTCGCTTTAATCCCCGTACGAATCCAGGTTTCTTCGATCGCAAGCTTCTTGTCGAACAAGGCGTCCTGTTTCTCCTGCGCCAAAAGGGCTTGTTCTTTGCGTTTGAGAAACGTCGGGTAATCGCACTCCCAATCAAAAAGCTGACCGCGATCGATCTCCAGAATTCGAGTGGCGATCTTCGTAAGAAACGCACGATCGTGTGTAACGAATATCAGCGTCTGCGAGAATCCAGCCAGAAATGTCTCTAGCCAAAGAATCGAATCGATATCCAAATGGTTCGTGGGTTCGTCTAACAACAATACATCCGGCGAACCTACAATGGCTTTCCCCAAAAGCGTCCGTCGCTTGAGTCCAATCGATAAACTCCCAAACTCAGATCCCCCATCGAGCCCGAGCTGTTCGAGAACACGCTCGAGGGACTGATCTTTTTTCCAGTGGTTTTCCGGAAGTGAAAACTCATCCGGCAACCCACTCGACACGATCTCTAAAACGCTACCAACGGTTCCCGGAGGAACATCCTGAGGAACCCATGCGACCCGAAGCCCCGGCTCCAATTCGATTCGGCCTGCTTCGGGACGCTCTAACCCCAGTAGCATCCGCATCAAGGTGGTTTTTCCAGATCCATTTCGCCCAAGTAAACCGATCTTATCTCCCCTCTCAATCCGAGCCTGGACCTGATCGAGTAACAGGGGCCCTCGAAATCCAACCGAGACGTTCTCTAGAGCGATTTGAGACATGCGTATTCCTAAAAGTGATGGACTTGCTACGAACCTGAATCAGCAAGCAACGAACTGTGATCATGCACGATCTTCCACTGTCCGTCGATCTTCTTCCATACCAAAGAGAAGTTTCCTCGCACAGGATTTTCCCGATCAAGCTTCCAATTCCCTAACGTCAGTGCAGCATTCTCATCGAGCCGGACCGTCTCAAGTGCCTCGAAACTCAACGTTCCCATCGTGGCACGGTCGGGATACTTGGACTTGTAGCGATCCAATGTCGCCTGCCACCCCCGAGTCGTTTTTCCCCCCGACGAGAACGTCAAAGACTCATGGTGCCAATAGGCTTCCATGAACTGGCCAATATCTCCCCGATTCCATGCCATCTGCTGGTCAGACAAAACGCCATGAAGTTGCTGATCGATTTTCAAGGACTCGGATTCATCCCCAAAGGCCCAAGCAACCACAAAAAACAATCCCACAAGAACGATTGCCGTTTTCGAAAATGCTCCAAAATGCTCGGTTTTCATGCCGCCTCCCCCTTTTTTGCCAATGATCCACGGCTCTGGGCCCCGGGGGAAATTCCAGGGGAAATCCCAAGGGAAATCCGCTGCGCCCCGGCCAACCCAATGTAACCTTGGCAGACCCATGCAGGAAGGGAGGGATGGACCTCAGGGCACCCCACCAAGAACTCTCCCTCTTGAGCCTTCCGAATCCCAAGCAATGCAGATACACTATCGTTCCCTCAGACCTGACATCACCGCCTGACACAGGGGCACAGTACCAGGACCGATGTCAGTAATTCAAAATCAGTAAGTTCCGTTGAGTATCAGTTGTTTGTCTAACTCGGAGAATTTTTCAGTGGCATCTGGCAAGTACGTATTTACCAGCGAGTCGGTCTCGATGGGACACCCGGATAAGTTGGCCGACCGAATTTCGGATAGTGTTTTGGACGCTCTTTTGGCTCAAGACAAAATGAGCCGTGTCGCTTGCGAAACGGTTGTGACAACAGGTTTGGCCTTGATCGTTGGTGAAATCACCACCAAGGCGATTGTCAACTACGCAGACATCGTTCGCCAAGCAATCGTCGATGTCGGTTACACCGACGACGAATGGGGAATCAACGGCAGATCCTGTAATGTCATGGTCGCCCTCGATCGCCAAAGTCCAGACATCGCTCAAGGTGTCGACGACGATGCAACCGCAGGAAAGGATATCGGTGCCGGTGACCAGGGCCTAATGTTCGGCTACGCTTGCAACGATACCCCAGAACTGATGCCACTGCCCATCGCCTTGGCTCACCGAATCACCAATCGACTCACCGAAGCCCGCTTCAACAAAGAAGTCGATTGGTTGCGCCCTGATTCCAAGAGCCAAGTGTCGATCGTCTACGACGAATACCAGCCCATCGGGATCAACAATGTTGTAGTCTCGACACAGCATTCTCCAGATGTGTCTGCCTCCGAGATCAAAGAATTCGTCATCGAAAAAATCATCAAGCCGTGCTTGCCACCCAAGATGATTACTCCAGATATCGTCTACCACATCAACCCAACAGGCAACTTTGTCGTCGGTGGCCCGCACGGAGATAGCGGTTTGACCGGACGCAAAATCATCGTCGATACCTACGGCGGATGGGGTCGACACGGCGGTGGTGCTTTCTCGGGCAAGGACCCCACCAAGGTGGATCGCAGCGCAGCGTACATGGCTCGCCACGTCGCCAAAAATATCGTCGCTTCAGGACTTGCAGATCGTTGCGAAGTCCAACTCGCCTATGCGATCGGTGTTAGCGAACCGGTGAGCGTTCGCGTCGACACCCAAGGCTCTGGCAAAGTAAGCGATGAAAAAATCTGCAATGTCGTCACGGAGTTTTTCAAATTGACTCCTCGTGGAATCATCGAATACCTCGACCTGCGCCGACCGATCTACGTGAAGACCTCCTCGGGTGGACACTTCGGCCGCAACGAACCGGAATTTAGTTGGGAAAGCACCAAGCGTGCCTCGGAACTTGCCAAGGCCGTGCTGGGCTAATTCAAACCTCCCGAATCCCTCCACAAGCCTCAGTTTCCCTTTTCGGAACTGAGGCTTTTTTTATAACACACATGACCTCACAAAAAGCCTCTGCTCTCAGCAAAGCCATCGAAGGGTTTAAATGGCTTTTGCTTTGCTCCATCGTCGCCTGGGTTGTTCTGAAGTTCCCCAAAAAAGATTGGGATTTGCTAGTTCAACAACCC
>CAILTZ010000358.1 GCA_903837255.1 uncultured Pirellula sp.
CGGGTGAGCCAAGCCGGTGGCAACATCATCGATATCGTCGCTTTTCCATTTATCAGCGAGGTCGATCGGGTTCTGGCCGAACATCCCCTCGATCAGTGGGGCAAATATCACAACCGATTCAAAGTCGGTGGAGTCAAGATCACCATCGATGGATCGCCCCAAGGGAGAACTGCGTTCTTCACAACCCCCTATCTAACAGGTGGTCCTGGCGGTCAGCAGACTTGGCGGGGCGAACCGACCTTTCCGCAAGATTTAGCCAACCAGATGGTCAAGAAAGTGTACGAAATGAACGTACCGATGAATCTTCACTGCAATGGGGATGCAGCCATCGATGCCTTTCTGGCGGCTTACGAAAACGCGCGAAATGGAGATTACGCTAGACCTTGGAACGTGACAACGATCCACACGCAATTCATGCGAAAAGACCATATTTCCAAGTTCGTTGAATACAAAATTCGGCCTTCGTTTTACACGCTACACACCTTTTACTTTGCAGATGCCCACATAGCAAACCGAGGGAAAGAGCAAGCGATGTACATCAGCCCGATGCGCGATGCGATCGATGCGGGACTCCAACCCACAAACCACACCGATTTTGTTGTCGCACCGCTTGACCAACTGACCATGCTCTGGTCAGCCGTCAATCGCGTCTCTCGCGCAGGAAGCCAGATTGGAGCCGACCAACGTGTGACGGCTTATGAAGGTCTCAAATGCATGACCCATTGGGCGGCTCAGCAGTACGATGAGCAGGCCATGAAAGGGACGCTGGAGGTCGGAAAATTAGCGGACTTTGTCATCCTCGATCGCGATCCACTCAAAGTCGATCCAATGGCGATCAAAGACATCAAGGTCGTCGAAACGATCAAAGAAGGGGTTAGGGTTTATCCGGCCAATTCGGATTTAGCAGTCCCTAAAGCTCCAGCTCTCGCGTCAACGTCCTATCGATGGCGAGCGCACGTATGCGACATGGCCGAGGTGAATCAGGCGGCGGGCAAACTCTGGTCGCTTGTAAAACTCAACGGTCAGCCTATCACTCTGGAAAAGCCGCCGACGATCCAGTTCCAAGGTGGCAAGCTCAGTGTATTCGGCGGCATCAACCGCATTAGCGGTTCCTACGCACTGCTGGGCAACCAAAGCGTCGTGCTGGGGGAGTTAGCCGGTACGCGAATGTCTGGATCGCCTGAGCTCAGCAAGATCGAGAGTGAGTTCTCCTCGACCCTCGCCTCTGTGGATGCATTCCATGTGGAAGGAAAACGCTTGGATTTGCTCAAAGGCACCGAGGTGGTGGCTGTCTTTCGTACCGACGGACCCGAATAAAGAACCCGAATGAAAGACGGATTCTTGTGTGCAAAGACCTTCGCGTTTCGACCTTATTGCCGCAGGGTTCGAAAAGCAAGCGATGCACCGGATTGGGAGTCCTCGACCAGTCCGGCCATTTGACCGGCCTGGTTGATGGCTTGGATCATCCCGAACCAAGAGCCAGCCGGAGCGATTTTATTGGGCTTGGCGTCTCTCTTCCAAAAGCAGGGTTCTGGACCACCATCGCCGCCGATCGGATCGTCTGAAAACCCGACGATGACCGAGTCATTGTTGATACCTTTGGCTTCCCCGGAGACATCTTTAGGGAGGAGCTCTAGGAGACGAAAGTCCCCTTGTGGGGAGACGTAGCAAGGTTGACGTTCGCCGGTTTTGCCTCTTACTGAGCCTGCCATTTCGCCTTGGTCATTGATCCCACGCAGGTAGAGTTGTTCGCTGGACAGGAGTTTTCGCTCCCAGCGATCTGGTTCTGTTTCGGTCCAAAGGAACAACGCGCTGTCGACGCTTCCATCGGGGCGAAAAGCTTCGGTGCAGCAGCCGGCAATTCGTTTGCCGTCGGGAGAGATCATCAGGCCGCCGGACATCAGATAGGGGTTGTTTTCGTGCAAGGTGGACAGGACCTTGATCGTCCATTCTTTTTGCGAGTCGTCAAACACCCAGAGAGCCGGTCGCAATCGATCCGGTCCGGTGGTGTATCCGGTGATCCGTTTTCCGTCGGCCGAGATGGCTTGGGGTTGGTTGACGACATCACCTGGGGCTTTGGGTAGGAAGGCGAAGGTTTCGGTTTTTGGATCCCAGACCACGCCGGCGAGCGAGCCGTCTTTGCTTCCTGGGGGGCGGGAGGCATAGCCGACGACCAGATCGGTATCGCAGATGCCGATAGGTTCGAGGTTGGTGAAGGAGTTTGGAGGTGGAATATCTTTGGAGCCGTATTTTCCGATGTAGAACGGGACGTTGATGAGTTGACCTTTGGATGGATCGGGAGTTTCGCGAATCCCGATGACCGAGCCTTGAGCGTTGATCGCTAGGGCCTGGGACATCGTGGAAGAGTTTAGGAACAGCTCGATCTGCCCGCCGTTGCTTGGTTGCTTGCGCGTGGCTGTGTCTTGGGCGACCCCTGTGTCTTGGGCGACCCCTGTGTCTTGGGCAAACCCTGTGACGATGCAGGTCAAGAAGGAGACGCAAACGAAAAATCTGAACATGATACTGTATGGGTTGAGTCAGTTTTGCAGTTGGTAAGTGGAAC
>CAILTZ010000359.1 GCA_903837255.1 uncultured Pirellula sp.
ATCGTCCCGGTGTTTGACATCGGAACGACCGAGCGTGGCGATATCTTCATCGTCTCAAAGCTCATCGACGGAACGGATCTTTCCACACGCATCGAACAGAACCGCCCAAGCCGCGAACTTTCCCTCGAAATCATCGCTGCAATCGCTGAAGCTCTGCACTATGCGCATGCCAAGGGGATGATCCACCGCGATATCAAGCCTGCGAATATTCTCCTAGACAAGACGGATCGCCCTTACTTGGCCGACTTTGGTATCGCACTCAGAGAGACCGACAACGTTCGCTCAGGAGAAATCGCTGGCACACCCGCTTACATGAGCCCCGAACAAGCTCGCGGCGAAGGGCACCTGATGAGCAACCAAAGCGACATCTACAGCTTGGGGGTTGTTCTCTACGAACTTCTCTCTGGTCGTCGGCCGTTTCGCGCCAAGACAGCCCAGGAGCTTCTTCGGATAGTTCAAACCACCGAGATTCGAACCCCCAGAACGTTTGATGCAACCATTTCGCGCGAACTCGAGCGTGTATGTCTCAAGGCGCTAGCGCGCCGCCCCTCGGACCGTTTCGCGATCGCTAAGGATTTTGCCGAAGAGGTTCGATACCTGATTTCGAATCACCTAGGGATCGATTCGGCCAGAAAAAGCGCTTCGGTATACGGATCGGCCAGCCCGCCGGGATCGGCCAGCGACCGTATTTCTGGCTCCGAAGGGGTCGATCCTAGACACACCCCAAGCGAGCTACCTTCGGCAGGCCAACTCGATTCGGATCTGCGCTCCGGTCCAGTGCGAGTCATCCCGAAAGGACTCCGGTCATTCGACGAAAAGGATTCGGAGTTCTTCCTGGAATTGTTACCCGGCCCATTCGATCGCACGGGTTTGCCCGAAGGATTGCGATTTTGGAAGAATCGTATCGAAGCGACCGATGCCGATGAGTCGTTTCGCGTTGGGCTTGTTTACGGTCCCTCCGGGTGTGGAAAATCCAGCCTCATGAAGGCCGGTCTACTGCCGCGATTGTCGCCAAAGATTGAAAGTATCTATGTCGAAGCCACGCCCGAGGACACGACGGGCAAATTGCTGCGCGAAATCCAAAAACGGATTCCGGAAGCTTCCGGAGCGAACCTTGCCGATGCCCTGAGCATCATCCGCAGGCGCAAGTTAGTTCCCAGCGGTGGCAAGCTGCTGCTGGTGATCGATCAGTTCGAACAGTGGCTATACGCGCACAAGAACTACGCCGATGCAGAATTAACGAACGCTCTTCGTCAGTGCGACGGGGTTACGATCCAAGCGATCGTGATGGTTCGAGACGATTTTTGGTTGTCAGTCAGTCGCTTTCTCCGGGAACTCGACATACCAATCCTCGAGCGAGAGAACAGCGCTTTGGTGGATCTTTTCGACTTGGACCACGCTAAAAAGGTGCTCGCTCTCTTCGGGAGAGCCTACGACAAGCTCCCCGAAGACCGGACCGCTTGGACACAGGAGCAGAAAGATTTTTTGCAACAGGCCGTCGAAGGGCTCAGCCAGGAAGAGAAAGTCATCTCGGTCCGGTTGGCATTGTTTGCCGAGATGATGAAGTCCAAGACTTGGGCTCCCAAGACGCTCGCGGATCTTGGTGGTATTGCGGGGGTGGGTGTCACATTCTTGGAAGAAACCTTTGGCGATGCCCATGCACCGATCCAGTTTCGACAGCACCAAGAAGGAGTCCGCTTGCTGCTTGGCGCTCTACTACCGGCGGTCGGAACAAACATCAAAGGCCACAGTCGGGGACTATCCGAGTTGCAAGAGACGGTCGGATACCAGGGGCGTCCGCGGGAGTTTGCTGAATTGGTCAGTTTGCTCGACAAGAATTTGCGATTGATCACTCCCGTAGATGAATCGCAGCAAACGGGTACAGAAAATCATTCGTATCAACTGACCCACGATTATTTGGTGCCATCGCTGCGGGAATGGCTCACTCAAAAGCAACGCGAGACCAAGAAAGGGCGGGCCGAGCTAAAGCTTATAGAGCGAGCCGCGACCTGGGGGGCTAACCGAGAGAACAAACAACTGCCGACTCTGTGGGAGTGGATGCAGATAAGCCGTTGGACCGATAAAAGCAAATGGAGCAAGCCTGAATCCCAGGTAATGATTAAGGCGAATCGATTCCATGGGACTCGAATCGGGCTCTTGACCAGTGCAGTGGCCCTATTGATTGCCTCTGCGATAGGCGCGAAGTCGTGGTTCGACCAACTCGAGACGGATCGTGCCCAGGACGCATTGGTTGCCCTCCTTCAATCCGCAGAGATGAATCGGCTTCCTGACGAATTGAAAAAGGTTTCGAAGCTGCGACCCGGGATCAATGCGAAACTCGAAAAAGCGATCGAAGCGACCGCGGGCGACACTGAAGAACGCCTGAAATTGAACCTTGCACTTTTAGGCAGTTCCCCAAAAGCCTTGGACTATGTCGCAAGTAAGCTCTCTGACGCAGAAGCCAAACAAGTACCAGTGTTGGTACCTGCGCTGCAACCCTATGCTGATCAGCTCAAAGACAAGTACTGGTCGATCGCCGAGGAGAAGAATTCCAAGTCGCTGCTCCCAGTCGCAAGCGCATTGGCACTGTGGGATCCGGCCAGTGATCGATGGACAGGTGTTTCATCCTCGGTTGTGGATCAACTCGTGAAAGAGAATCCGCTTCGACTTGCGACCTGGATCGAGACGCTTCGACCTGCTAAAGCCCAGTTGGTCACAAGGTTGCAACAGATTGTGTTGAATCGGGGAGGATCGGCTTCTCCCACGGAAAAGGATCTAGCGTTGGACATGCTCGAGTCTTATGCCGAGGACTTTGAAACACTGCATGAATTGATCGTCCTGGGCGAGCCTAAAGTCTTTGCGAAATTTTTCCCGAGATACCAAAAGTTCCAAAAACAAGCATTGGAAAAACTTCAGCAAGAACTGGCAGTGAAGGTTCCTGGATTCGAACCTGCAAATGAGGCGGATCCAAGCCGCTTGGTTGCCATCGAGCGGCAAGCCAACGCGGCGGTGGCCTTGTTACGACTGGAAGACCCAAAACCGGTTTATGAGTTTTTGACAGTGGACCGCGACCCCGAGACGCTTTCACAGTTCATCTATCGGATTCGGGGACGCGAGGTAAGTCCCTCGTTATTGATCAAGAGCTTCAATGAGCTGCGAGCCCTGCCTGTACCCGACGATGCGACGAAGCGTCAACAGCACTATGATCGGCTCTACGGCTTGATTCTAGGACTTGGCGAGTATCCACTGGAACAACTGCCGTCGGCCGAGCGAGATGATTTGCTCAAGACGCTAGCGACGATGTATGCCGAGCATCCGAGCCGGACGATTCACAGTGCCGTCGGTTGGTTGCTAAGGCGATGGGGCCAGGACGAATCGGTTCGCTCCGTCGAGGAAAAGGAGCTTGATTATGACGCGACAGGAGTACGCGAGTGGTACGTCATCCAAGTCGAACCGCCAGTGGATTTCAACAGTTTGCTCAAGGGTCCAATCAAGCAAGAAGAGGGATCGATCGATTTGACGGCTCCGATTTACTTTACCATGCTGGTTTATCCTGGTGGCGAATTCGAGATGGGCGATCCGGGTCAGCAAGAGACAAAGAATGTTCCGGGTCCGTTTGCGGTCAGCGACCGTGAGGTGACTTGGCGACAGTTCAGTGCAGTCGATGACGATACGCACAGAAAAAAATGGGAGAAACAATTTGAGGAGCAAATCGGCGGTCGAGGGTTGCTGCCCGACGAACCGGTGTTTGGGGTGAGCTGGTTTGAGGCAGTGAACTACTGCCGTTGGTTGACCGAGAGCAAGATGCCTGGCGAGAAGAACCAATGCTATGTGAAGAAGGACCTGTCCGGGTCAGATGGCAAAGATAAGGGTTGGATGAGTTTCCCGAGCAACACGGATGGGGCATGGGATTGGCCGATGAATCCAAAGCGAGGTGGATTTCGGTTACTGACAGAGGCAGAGTGGGAGTATGTTGCACGCGGGGGCATGGAGACTCGCTACAGCTTTGGGAGTAGCGAAAGCTTGCTTGCTGAATACGGATGGTTTACCGACAATTCGGCGAAGTGGTCGCAACGCACGCGACAGCTTCGTCCGAACGTTGCCGGGGTTTTCGATATCCACGGAAACTTGTGGGAGTGGGTGGATGATTGGTACACGGAGGGCTCGTACCGCGTGTTCCGAGGCGGCAGTTGGGGCAACGGTGCCGCGAATTGTCGGTCGGCGAACCGGATCGGGCTTCGCGCCGGATTTCCGTAACGTCATCCTCGGCTTCCGCCTAGCCCTGAGTTCCAAGTCCGGAATCCCCAAGTAAGGTATAGTCAGGTAGGAGAGCGGAGCCTGGGGGCGTA
>CAILTZ010000360.1 GCA_903837255.1 uncultured Pirellula sp.
GAACTAGCAGCCCTAGGGTCGCAACAAGTTTCCGTAAAATAGGTCGTCTCACACTAAGCATCCTAGATAATTCAGGTTTCGATTGGTTTTTCAGTTCGACTTTAAGTTCGTTGCCAGCGATGGGCCGCGTCGCCCATTTTGCCTGCCTGCATGCCTGTCTGCCGTTTCGATTTTCCAAAGGCCCCCCGTTGTCCGGGGGAAACCACCCAACCCCTCGGCCAGACCTCAGGCCAGACCTCGGGCCAATTTCTGAGTGTGCCTGGCCGCAGAAAAACAAGCGATTGCTGCGTTTCCATCCTTTTTTCAGTACCTTTTTCTCTCGACAGACCTCGGCCAAGAGACGGTCTTGGGACTGGCGAAAAAATCGCTCCTACCTTAAGTTAATCGGACCGCAGTTGCGGTACCCTATACTATACTCGATCGAGCGAACCATTTGTTCGTTTTCCGCTGTTTCGTTTACCAGGAGACTCCACAATGCCTTTTACGCTTGCACCTTTGCCCTACGCATCCAACGCGATGGAACCCCACATCGATGCACAAACGATGGAAATCCACCACGGCAAGCACCATCAAGCCTATGTCAACAATTTGAACAAGGCGCTCGAAGGCACTCCGTTTGAAAACAAATCGATCGAGGAAATCATCGCCAATCTTGCGGCTCTCCCCGACGACAAACGCAACGCGGTTCGCAACAACGGCGGCGGACACTGGAACCACACCTTCTTCTGGAACATCATCGGTTGGAATGCAGGTGGAAAACCCTCCGGTGCCCTGCTGGCTGACATTGAAGCGACCTTCGGTAGCTTTGATGCCTTCAAGGAAAAGTTCGCCGCCGCAGGCGTCGGACGATTTGGATCGGGTTGGGCTTGGCTGGTCGTCAACAACGGCAAGCTAGAAATCGGCTCAACGGCCAATCAAGACGGCCCGCTGATGGGCAAAGCGGTCTCGGGCATCGAAGGAACTCCGATCCTGGCGTTGGACGTCTGGGAACACGCTTATTATCTCAAGTACCAAAACCGTCGCCCTGACTACATCGCCGCGTTCTGGAATGTCGTCAACTGGAACGAAGTCTCCAAGCGTTACGAAGCAGCCAAGAAGGGCTAGTCAGCCAACATGGCAGGCGCTACGCTCTTTACTCTCCTGGATGACATCGCTTCGATCCTCGACGATGTCTCGACGATGAGCCAGGTCGCAGTCCAAAAGACCGCAGGGGTCTTGGGTGACGACTTGGCTCTCAACGCCAAACAGGTGACCGGCCTCTCGGCCGATCGTGAACTGCCTGTTGTTTGGAGAGTCGCCGTCGGCTCGGCGGTCAACAAAGCCATCCTCATCCCAGCAGCCCTGGCCATAACCGCCCTGGCTCCCTGGGCGATCAAGCCTCTGCTGATGCTCGGTGGTGTCTATCTGTGCTACGAAGGTGTCGAGAAACTCCTTCACTCTTGGCTTCATCCCAAAAGCCACGACGAAAATCAAAAGGACCAGTCCAAGCGATTGCAGGCCATGAGCGACCCGGACATCGATCCGGTGAAACTCGAAAAGGACAAGATCCAAGGTGCGATTCGCACCGACTTTATCCTCTCGGCCGAGATCATCGTCATCACCCTCGGAACCCTGGTCGAACAACCGTTTTCCGTCACCTTAGGCGTGTTGCTTGCGGTGGGTGTATTGATGACCATCGGCGTGTACGGATTGGTCGCAGGGATCGTCAAGCTCGACGATTTGGGACTCCATTGGCTGTCGCGTCCAGGCTCGAGCCGATGGGATCAGACGCTTCGAAAACTCGGAGCAGGAATCCTGTGGATGGCCCCCTATCTGCTTCGATTTCTGGCGATCGCCGGAACCGCAGCGATGTTCCTTGTAGGTGGCGGGATCGTCACCCACCAATTCGAAACCTTGCACCATTGGAGTGAGTCTTTTGCGCATGCCCTGCATGCGATCCCTGTGCTTGGTCTGCCACTGGGTTGGCTAGGACCTGCGATCTTCGATTTTCTCTTCGGCATCCTCGCCGGCGGTGCGGTCGTCGGCGCGATGCAACTGGTCAAACTCGTTTTCGGTACTTCCGCCAACCAACACGCATCAACCCCCAACCATTCGCCATGAGCGACTACGCGTTAGAGATCCGAAACCTATCGCACCGCTTCGGGGACTACCCCGTCTTGGATCGTATCAATCTCAAGATCTGGCCAGGCCAGATCGTTGCCATCGTCGGGCCAAGCGGATGCGGCAAGAGCACACTTTTGAAAGCCATCCTCGGAACCCATCCACCCTCCGAGGGCGAAATCCTTGCCGACGGCGAACCGGTCACCGGCCCGACACGCAACGTCGGCATCGTTTATCAGCAATACTCGCTTTACGATTTTCTGACCGCTGAAGGCAACGTCGCCTTTGGTCTGAAGCTCGATCAGAGCTCTTTTTTCAGTCGGCTCGTCCTGTTCCCAAAGTACCTCAAACAGCGAGAGCAACATCTTGCTCAAGCCCGCGATTTTCTCAAGCAGGTCGGACTCGACCACGCCTGCGGAAAATACCCCGTAGAAATGTCCGGCGGAATGAAACAGCGAGTCGCCGTCGCCCAAGCCTTGATCATGAGGCCCAAGGTCGTGCTGCTCGACGAACCCTTTGGGGCCCTGGACGAAGCCATGCGAGAAGATCTCCAGTACATGCTGCTGCGATTTTATCAGGAAAACCTTCAACGCAAACGCGAAGGCAAACGGCCCGAATACACGATCTTGATGGTCACCCACGAACTCAATGAAGCCATCTTTGTTGCCGACCGTGTCATCGGCATGTCCCGCTTCCACACCGAAGGCAACCGTGGGGCAACGGTCGTCTACGACAAGCCCTGTCCAGTCTTTCACCCCAACGATCCCCGAGACTACTCGAAGTTTGTCGATCAGCGCGAGGAATTGCGACACGCGGTATTCGACGATGAGTACATCAAGGACCGCAACAAGTACGTCACTTTTTGGAACGAACTAAGCCGACTCGCCGAAGGCCAATCGTTGCCGCCAGAGAACCCATCATGAAAACAAAGAAACATCATCTGACCACACTAGGATTCGGACTGGCGTTCACCCTGCAATCTATGGGCGTGCCCTGCGAGGCACTCGCCCAAGACGCCGTCGTATCGACCGATGCCAAAGCCGTCTTTGTCGATGGGCTTGCCCAAGTCGTCGAGGCCTTCAAAGACGACTGGGTTCAACACGATCTATTCGTCGAAACGGAATTCGATTCCGATAAAGACGGCAAGCTCGATCGTGTCCATGTGAGCGTCACGAGGCCCAAACCGACCGAGACCCAAGGGTTGAAAGTCCCGGTGGTGTATCAGTCGAGTCCCTATTATTCCGGCACGGGTTCGAACTCCCCGGACTATATGTGGA
>CAILTZ010000361.1 GCA_903837255.1 uncultured Pirellula sp.
CAGTTCAGTTTCTGGGGCAACTACATCCCTCGCGTTTTCCCTCTCCATTTGCGAGGTACCGGTGAAAGCTTTGCAGCCAACATCGGGGGGCGTATCCTGGGCACGCTAGCTGCATTCCTGACACTGACATTCTCGGCTTCCAAGCCACCCGATCCAGGCAAGATCGCCTTGGCCGGGGCTGCCGTCGCCGGTAGCTACGCACTGATCGGTCTGGTCATCAGTTGGATGCTCCCTGAGCCCAACGAAGAGGTTGACCATGAATGATATGCGCCGAATTCCAAGCGGCCAGTGAACGATCGGTCATGCCATCGACCTCGTTTGCCAACCAGCTTTTTGCATCCATCGAGCGCTCGCGAACGCTCGAGCAGTTGCTCCAGGAACCCCTGCTATGGCTCGTCGCCAACGGCGGGTGGTCGACCGCTTGGGTGATGAGCCCGTCAAAGGGAGCCTGGAAGAAACTCCTGGCCGTTGGTAAACCAGTGGTCACCTCCCCGGACGATACTCTTTTGGGCGAATGCCTTGATACCCGTAAACCACAGTCATCCGGGATCTGGATCGTCCATTGCTTGCCGGCATCGGTATCGAATAACACGGCGGCCAACCTAGCGAATCGGGTTGATCTGATCCTATGTTGTGCCAACCCCACTCCACAGGCCACTGCACGGGCGACTGATGAGTCTCTGCGAGAACAACTAGGATTGCTTGGACAAGCCGTCGAGTTATGGCAACATCAACTGCGGAAGTCTCGCGATGTGGTTCGGCTCAACCAGATCCTCGAGGTTGCGGCCAATTGGCACTCGCATCAGGACCTCGATCGACTCTTGCAGGACATGGCCCAAGCCGCAATCCATTTGCTTCGCAGCGATCGCGCCAGCATTTTTCTGTGGGACAAACAATCGCGGGAACTTGTGGGCCATCCAGCCTTGGGCATGGAAGGCAAGCCGTTGCGGATCGCCGATGACAAGGGGATCGCTGGAGCGGTCCTCAAGAGCCAGCAACCTCGTCGCTGGGACCGTTCGGATCCCACCGATGAGGTCGATCGTCGCGTCGATACATCGAGTGGTTACCGCACCGACTCCCTGCTCGCAGTCCCGCTGGTGGACCTCAAGGGCAAGCCGATGGGAGTCTTTGAGGTCATCAATCATCTCGATGGACGTTTTGACCAACAAGACGAGGACGATTTGATCGAGCTTGCTCGACATGCATCGGCTGCTTTGGCCAACACGCAAACGATGCAGAGACTAATCAAGACTCGCGATCGATTGACCCAAGACGCCGAGCAGCAAGTCCAGCTCATCGGTTTCTCTCAAGAGATGCTCAACCTCAAATCGACCATCTCTCGGGTTGGCGATACCGACCTTGCCGTCTTGCTGCTCGGTGAGAACGGCACGGGTAAGGAGGTTGTCTCTCGCCAGATCCATTACCAGAGCAAGCGTCGTTATGAGCCCTTCATCGCTGTCAATTGTGCGGCGATCACTGAGACGCTCTTGGAGAGCGAGCTCTTTGGTCATGAGAAAGGGGCCTTTACCGATGCTCACGACACACGATCTGGCAAGTTCGAGCTCGCTTCTGGCGGGACGTTATTTCTCGATGAAATCGGTGACATGAGTTTGGCAGGTCAGGCCAAGCTCCTCAGGGTTTTGGAGGAAAAAGTAGTCGTACGCGTCGGTGGCTCCACGCCGATTCCGGTCAACGTTCGGGTCATCGCCGCGACCAATCAGAACCTAGTCGACCTCGTTCGTCACAAGAAATTTCGCGAGGACCTCTATTTCCGACTCACCGTCGTTACGATCAACTTGCCCCCAATAAGGCAACGGGGCGAGGATGTTCTGCAACTTGCCGATTTCTTTCTTACGCAGTTTTGCAACAAGATCGGTCGCAGCAAACCCATCCTGAGCCCCTCGGCGAAAAAACGCTTGGTCAACCACGATTGGCCGGGCAACGTCCGGGAACTCAGGAACATCATCGAACGAATCGCTTATTTGACCACCGGTGAGACGATCGATGATTCCCAAATTGATTTTGTTAGCTCTCCACGAGCCGACGGTGCCCATGGCGCCGAGGGGATCGATCTATCCAAGCCGCTGGCAGAAGCCACCGACGATTTTCAAGCAAGGTACATCGAGCAACAGATCAAAGCCTCCAACAAGAACATGACCCTCGCGGCCGAGCGAATGGGGATGCAACGATCGAATCTTTACCGCAAAATGAAACAGCTGGGCATGAATCATCAGGACCAAGACTCCCACGGAAACTCTTAACGCACCCAGTTTATTCCGACGAAAAATCGACTATGCTACTGTCGCTCTCAAACTCTTTGACTATCCACAATCCCACCGCTTTCACGAATCGCTTTCACGAAGCCTCCAACTCTACAATCAAATGTTTAGCAAAACCAAACTGCGTGCCCTACTTCTGGCGCTGTGCTCTCTCGGAGCGTTCTGTATCGAGGCTCGTGCGCAAGACGATGCAGTCAAGCTCCAAGGTGAATACACAAAAAGCGGTCGGGGCGTCCAAGCCGCCGCCTTGGCAGGCAATAACTATCGCGTGACGACCTATCAAGGTGGATTGCCTGGCGAAGGCTGGGATCGAGGGCCTGTCCAGGTCGTCGAAGTTGATCGAGACGAACTGAAGGATCTTCTCGAAGGGGCAAGTCTCATCGAGCGAACCAGCCCGACGCTGGGAGCCAAACCACCAAGCTCGGCGGTCGTGCTCTTCGATGGCACCCAAGCGAGCATCGACCGCCATTGGGCAAACGGTGCCAAGCTCGTCGACGATAAGCTCCTCCTTGCCGGCTGCACTACGAAAAGCAACTTTCGAGACTATCGACTCCATTTGGAGTTTAGAACACCCTTTGTACCCCAAGCTTTAGGACAAGGACGCGGCAACAGCGGCGTGTACCATCAAGGACGCTATGAGACCCAAGTCCTCGACTCGTTTGGTTTCGAGAACGAAGGGAATACTTGCGGTGCAATCTATGGAGTTGCACCCGCCGATTTCAATGCCTGCCTCCCACCCATGCGCTGGCAGACTTACGATATCGAATTCACTGCAGCCCGATGGGATGGCGACGGCAAGAAGGTTTCCGATGCGCGCTTGAATGTTTGGCTCAACGGTTACCCGATTCATCGAGACCAAAAAGTACCCGGTTCGACCACCGCCGCGCCGGTCGGCGAGAACCCCAGCGATGGTCCCCTTTATTTACAAGACCACGGCAACCCGGTCACCTACCGAAACATCTGGCTTGTTCCTCTCGATGCAGACAAAGTCGCCCAACGCCCCCGCGTCTCAGGCTACGAAAGACTGGCGGCTACCAGCAGCAACCTTGCAGACCAGCAACTCAGCGGTCGGATCCTCATCAGCGAGTTGGGTTGCACGAGCTGCCACGCTCCAGGAAAGTTTGCAGAAGTCTTTGAACAAAAGACTGCGCCGGTGCTCGATCAGGTCGGCGGTCGGTTGCGAGCTGGATACGTCGCATCGATGCTCAGCGATGTCCACGGTAGCAAGCTTGGGACAACCATGCCCGATCTGCTGCATGGGATGAGCGAGCAACAACAATCTCAAGCGGCCAAGTTCATTGGCGCCTATCTGGAGTCGACAGGAAAGAGCCGCAAGCACACGCGATCCGACGCCCAAGCGGTCCAGAGAGGCAAACAGCTCTACGAACGGATCGGTTGCACTCTGTGCCATGCGAATGCCGATGGCACGCGGCTGACGGCCACCTCGGTGCCTCTTCCTAACTTGTCGAAAAAGTATTCGTTCGATGGATTGGCGCTGTTTCTTAAACAACCCCATGACATACGCCCCGCGGGTCGGATGCCCAATATGCATCTGGATGACAACGAAGCTCGCGATTTGGCTCATTACCTGCTGCAGGAGATCGACCCCTCGGACGCTCAGCCCAACACGAAATACTCTCTCTACGAGGGGGCCTGGAACAAACTGCCCGAATTCGAGACGCTCAAACCAATTGCGACCGGAACCTGCGAAGGTTTCGATCTGTCGGTTGCAGGTCGCACGAACAACTTCGCTGTGCGATTCGAATCCTTTGTTGTCCTCGATCAGCCTGGAAAAGTCCGTTTTCATCTCGGATCTGATGACGGGAGCCGCCTGCTCGTCGACGGCAAAGTCCTTGTCGATGTCGATGGAGTCCATCCTCATCAAACCAAGTCTGCTGAAACGGAGCTAACGGCTGGCCCGCATCGCTTGGTCGTCGAGTACTTCCAGGGTGGAGGTGAGTGGACCGTCGATTTGCAATGGGAGAGCTCTCAGTTGGTCAAGCAACCCGTCGACGGTTGGTTGCAACTCGAACCCAACCAACCCCGCAAAACGACAACCGAGGAGGAATCCAATCCGGCATGGATCTCCCAGGGCAAAGCTCTGTTTCAATCGGTCGGATGTGTTCAATGCCATGCGATAAAGGATACCGACAAGTCAGCATCGACGCTTGCCAAAGCTCCCGCCATCGATCAGCTCAAGCCCGATGCGGGTTGCTTGGCAAACGAAGTCCCAAGCGGGCTTCCCAACTACCGTTTGACTCTCTTTCAAAAAGAAGCGATCGTCGCTGCGTTGGGGATGGACGCTAGCAAGCCGTTTTCTCATGAGGATCACTCCAAGTACACGCTTGCTAAACTCAATTGCATCGCTTGTCACCAGCGCAATGATTGGGGTGGGCCGGAATCCGACAAGCTCGATCTGTTCACCTCGACGATTCCCGAAATGGGAGACGAAGGTCGCTTGCCCCCGCGATTGACCGGAGTGGGCGATAAGCTCACCGATGCTTATCTGGATCGAGTCCTTTCCGAAGGTGCTCGCAATCGACCTTATATGCTGGTTCGCATGCCGCGCTATGGATCGGCTACCACGGGATTGGCCGAGCATTGGAAGCAAGCCGATCGACCGACTCAAGACAGCGTTGCGCAAGGCCCCGATGAGGCTGAGATCCGAACGCTCGCCGCAGGGCGTCTGCTGGCCGGTAACAAAGGGCTTTCTTGCGCTCAGTGCCACACGTTCGGCAACCAACGAGCCATTGGCATCCAAGCCATCAACATGCTCACGATGACCGAGCGACTACGCCCCGAGTGGTTCCGGCGCTACATGCTCGAGCCGTCCAAATATCGGCCTGGAACTCGTATGCCCGCAAGTTTCCCAGATGGCACGAGTGTGCTGAAGTCACTCTACGAAGGGAACGCCGATCATCAGATCGCGGCCTTGTGGAAGTACCTCGCGCAGGGTTCGCAAGCGTCTATCCCAGAGGGGCTACAAAGGGATCAGATCGTGCTCGAACCCCAAGACCGACCAATCCTGTATCGAAACTTTCTCGAAGGCCTTTCGGCTCGCGGAATCGCGGTTGGATACCCGGGAGGATTGAATCTCGCTTGGGATGCCCAAACGATGAACTTGGCCAAGCTTTGGCAGGGGCAATTCATCGATGCTTCGATGCACTGGAGAGATCGCGGCGTCGGAAGGCAAAAACCTCTTGGCGATCTGGTTCTCAACTACGAGACAAGTCCCGCGGTAGCTTGGCTCAAAGACCCTGCAGAAGCTTGGCCGAATGCCAAGTCGGTTTCTGAGAATTACAAGTTTCTCGGATACAAGACCGACAAGACCGGGCATCCGACTTTCCGTTATAAACTCGCAGATACTCTGGTCGGAGATCGGGCAGAGCTTAGTGTTGGGCCCAAGGACTCCCCGGGACTCAAACGGACCTTGAGCATCCAGACTGGCAAGGCCACTGCGCCCGGCAGCTTGTGGATGCGACTGGCCGAGGGTTCGAAGATCGTTCCAGATGGCAAGAATACTTGGAAGGTTGACGACAAGTATCAGATCACTGTGCCCGAATCCATCGCAGCGACCGCAAAGCTTCGAGAGTCGTCCGGGAAGCAAGAGTTGATCTTGCCTGTGACCACCCAAGGTGCAGCAGGCCAGAGCGAACTTGAGTACTACGTCCGTTGGTGATGATCAAAGTCTCCCGCAAGTTGTATCGAAAACATCCCCCTTCAAACAAAATCCATTTTTCAACATAGCCATGCGACTCACTAAGTCCAAAACCTTGTTTGCTCTACTCGCCGTAACCGCAGTCGGGATACCTGACGTGGCGGCGCAAGAAGCTCAATCGGCCAAAAACAAGAACCTCAAGGAGTCCGACTACTACGCGATTCGCTCTTATGAGGTTCCGCCGGGGGTCGAGCTCGAAGCCACATCGTTCCAACGGATGCCCGATGGCAAGCTGGCCGTCGCGTCGCGACGCGGAGAGATTTGGATGATCGAAGATCCCCTTGGTGACGATTTCTCGGCCAAAAAGTTCAAGCGCTTTGCGCATGGTTTGCACGAACCGATCGGGATGGATTATCGCGATGGATGGTTGTACGTCACCCAGCGGCCTGATGTTTCGCGATTGAAAGATACCGATGGGGATGGTCAAGCCGATGAGTTCGAGGTGGTGGCCGACGGTTGGCAGATCACCGGCGACTACCACGAGTATGCGTTTGGATCGAAGTTTGACAAGGAAGGCAATATTTGGGTCGTCCTTTGTCTGACCGGTTCCTTTGGCAGCGATACGTTGTATCGCGGTTGGGCGGTCCGAGCGACTGCCGACGGCAAAACGATTCCGACCACTAGTGGAATTCGTTCGCCCGGTGGGATCGGAATGAATGCGGCCGGCGATGTTTTCTATACCGACAACCAAGGTCCCTGGAATGGGACCTGTGCGCTCAAGCACCTAAGCCCCAAGAAGTTCGTCGGACATCCAGGGGGCTTTAAGTGGTACGAACAAGCCAAAGAGTACATGGGCAAGAAGCCACAGGAGCCAAAGGATGGAAGTCGTTTTGTGGTCGAAGCCGACAAGATTCCCGAGTACGAACCACCAGCGATTTTGTTTCCTTATGGCAAGATGGGCCAGTCGGCAGCCGGGATCGCTTGTGACACCACTGGGGGCAAGTTCGGTCCGTTTGCGAACCAGATGTTTGTCGGCGACCAGACCTTTAGCACCGTCATGCGTTGTTACATGGAGAAGGTCCAAGGTCATTATCAAGGGGCCTGTTTTCCGTTCCGCGAAGGTTTGGATTGCGGCGTGGTTGGGTTGGAGATGCAGCCAAACGGAATGATGTTTGTGGGGGGAACCAATCGCGGTTGGGGCTCGCGCGGTAGCAAATCGTTTTGCGTGCAACGATTGGATTGGACCGGCAAGGTGCCTTTTGAGATCTTGGAGATGAAAGCGCGCAAGCAAGGCTTTGAATTGGTCTTTACCAAGCCGGTCGATAAGAAGACGGCTCAAGATGTTGCTTCGTATGAACTCAAAACGTTCACGTACATCTATCAGGGAGCTTATGGAAGCCCAGAGGTGGATGCAACTACCGCAACGGTCCGATCGGCCAAGGTCTCAGAGGATGGATTGAAAGTGACTTTGGAGGTCGACGGATTGCAAAGGGGCCACGTCCATCATTTGGTTTCCAAGGGAGTGCGATCGGCAGAAGGTGCAGAAGGTTCTGTCCCGTTGTTGCATTCCGATGCGTACTACACACTGAATTATCTAGTTCCGTAAGCATTCTGGTATAACGGCTGCGGTTATTGCGTCTTCGTAGCTCAATTGGATAGAGCGCAGGCCTCCGAAGCCTGAGGTTGTGGGTTCGAGACCCGCCGAGGATACTCCGAGGGATTAGGCGCGGCATTGATCCTCCAATGCGTCTGTGGCCAATTTTTTGCCAGTGTGGCAACTCTTTGCCATTACTTCGCCTGATCGGCTCGGATTCCTGGTCGGGGGCTGTTTTTTATAGAAATTTAAAACCGAATCGCCTGGGAGAAAGTGCCTTCGAGTCCCATCGAAGGTTTCGGGGGTACCCGGTTGGCACGGGGCTTGCTTGAATGAGTTGGAACACAAATCCAGAGTGCTCAGCACTTACGTCTGAATGGATGAGGTTTGTGGGTTACTGATTCGCGGACTGTTTGAGAAAATGGAACCTGTTGAACCTTTTTCTGTTCTGATTGCAGACGAGGAGCCCAGTACTCGTTTGGGCCTTGCGCAAGGCTTAGCCTCCCAAGTCGATTTGGTTGAAATGGCTTCCAGTGGCCAGGAGGCTTGGTCCTTGTTTGAGAAGGGCAAGCATCCGCTGGTGATCGTGGATGGTCGTTTGAATTGCGGAATGACAGGCCTCGAACTATTAGGGATGATTCTTCGCGCAAGGCCTTTGACGGCAGTGATTGTTATTGCTGCACATGGAACGGTTGAAACGGCCGTGGAAGCCATGCGCGTAGGGGCGTTTGATTTTATCCTCGAACCGGTGGATTTAGACTTGGTTCGCCAGCAGGTAAGCAAAGCCAAAGAGCACTACCACGTCAGGGCAGAGAACGTTCTCTTGAGGCACCGGTTGAACGTCAATTCCGCCGAGATCCCTGCTCAGCGGTCCGGCCAC
>CAILTZ010000362.1 GCA_903837255.1 uncultured Pirellula sp.
AATCCCCCGGAACTCATCGCCGAGGCCGGACCCAAGATCGAGGCAATTCAACCGGTCCCTCAGGGCGACCCCATGGAGCCCACCGCGCAGGCCGCACCGGGCTTGAAACTCAATCCGCTTGGTATCCCACCCGAGAATCTTCAACCAATCGATCCCGAAAACAATCCGGCGAACACCAATCCGGGCCAAATGCAACTCGAGCAAGCCACCCCGAAGACCAACCCCGCAGAGGTAGGCCAAGCGAGCGAAGCGCAAGGACCAGCCGACGAGAATCTGCCATCCATCTTCAAAGATTTTTTGCCGGTCTTCGACCGTTCAAGTCAGCCAGGGTGGAGCGATTTGGGAAAGGAGGGGGACAAAACGATCGATCAGGAGTTATCGATCGAGAATGCCGAAATCGCTTTTGCGACGGAGTACTACCCTCAACCGATCCCACTACCGAATTGGGCGGAAAGAGCGGAGCGAAAGCTAGGCCGCATCAGGACTCCACCAATGAGCCTTCCTCGATTTGTGGATTGGATTAACCGAGTCTCCGGACATGCCATTTCGGTCGATTGGTTTTTATTCAATTTATCAGACATACCGCTTGAAGGCCCTTTTTCACTACAGTCAGAAGGGACCACCGTCGGCGGAATCCTCGAGGAACTCAAGACCAAGGTCAGTGCACAGGTCGATACCGACGCCAAGGGTTTCCTCTACGTTAGGCCCGCAGCGGAAAAGTTGTCAAGCAAACTCAAGCCCGATGGCAGCACGGAGCTAGGTCCGTTGTCCAAAGGATTGCCAGAGGGACAAGACCAAGCAATTTTGAAGTTGGTTTTGGATATGTTGCAAGTCGATGGTTGCGAGTACAAAGATGGAAAGTTGACCTGGGATCCAGACGCGAACGCTTATCAGCAGGCTCAAGTCTTGGCGGCATTGGCATCAATCCGCGAAGCGAACGCTGGGGGCGCGGCAGCAAGCTCGGTCTTTGATTTCAATCGACCGACAGCTTGGATGGCGCTATTTCGCCAGAGTCAAAAGAAACTTGGGCCAGATGAGGTTTTGCATGAAGAGCGACCCATCGTAGACATCATGGTAAGGGCGGCACAATCCAGCGGCCTCGAATTGCTCATGGATTGGCCGGCGGTGTGGTCCCATGGTTTGCATCCAAATCGAATGGCCTTGTCGCTCTTGCGAGGCCGGACAATGCTCGAGGTGTCGAATCGTTTTTTGGACGATCATTCGTTGGAACTAGTCCCATTGGATGGCAAGACATGGGCGTTGACGACCGAAGCTCAGCGACGATCCATGATCAGGATTGTAGCGGTCAGGACCGACCGAGGAGTGAGCTTAGAGGACATGCGCGTTTCGCTCCGCGGACTCGTACCACGCGGAATGGATGGCAAGTCGATGTTTCGAGCTTCTTCGGTCCCGGGGGCCGAAGGCGTTGTGCTACTGAGAATCTGCCCACCAAACTCTAGCTTGTTCGCAGATGTGGAACTCGTCAGGGCCTTGGGACAAACCCCCTGATCTTTATTGGGCCGTCTTTACTGGGCCGTCTTCTTGGCGTTGCTCTGCATCTGCTGCATAGCGCTTTGACTCATGGCATCCACGGTCAGATAAAGGGTTGCTGCAGACGCGCAGCCCGCTGGCCCCTTGGTGATGTATCCCGCGACAGCAGCCGAAACGGCACCAACACCACGGCCAATCCGCTCCGCATGGCGATGCTCGACCTTGGCACACCGAGAGAGTGCATAAGCCCCATGTCGGGCGACTTCGCCAACTAGCGTCGCTACACTTGCGGTTTGTGACATTGCAACCCCTGCCGTCGCTCCGCTCCCGACCGTTCGGGCCGATCCAGAAGCCAATCCGGCAAGCCCCGCTCGAATCACTCCTCGCAAAAAGCGGTCGGTCTGATGGCTGACGTGCTCTCCGGACTTGCAAAGCCTTGCGAAATGTTCGCAGTTGCCCAAAGCAACATGGTAGTGAGTGTTGCCCACGGCGGCCAACGCCCGCTCGACGACTTGCTCGTCGCTCAATGCATCGCTGACCTGCTCGACCGAAATCGGCTTGCCACCTCCAAAATGTTCGATCGAGACTCGTTGCACTTCCATCTGTGCAATGTCTCCGCCCACGGAGGCTAAATGAACGATTGCACCATCCCCTAGGTCGATTCCAAAGTGGCGGTAGGGGATAATTCCCCAGAAGCAAGGAACGGTCAGCAAATCGGCTTTGGCCATCGTCGCAAATTTCCTAGGCGGGTTCTTTTGCCGCCCGTTGCAACTATAAGGTCGAATTGCGCAAAAAAGAAAGCGGAGTTTTAGGGGAAAACTCCGCTTAGGATTCTTTTATTTTGGATTTGTCGCCAGATGAACTACTGGAACGACTTGCCGCAACCGCAGGACTTGACCGCGTTAGGGTTGTTGAAAGTGAATCCCGAGCGTTCCAAGCTCGAGAACCAGTCCAACGTGGTGCCGTCGAGGAGCAAGGCGCTTTTCTTGTCGACCACGACAGAAATACCGTTTTGCTCGTAGCGGCTATCCTTGGTTTCGTCGAAATGATCGTCAAAGTTCATCGCGTATTCGAAGCCGCTGCAACCACCGGCCACGACGCCTACGCGAACAAAAGTCTCAGGGCTAAGCTGGGAGTCCGAATGAGCTCGCTTGAGCTGATCGGCCGCTTCAGGGGTAACCAAATCGCCATGTGCAACCTCTATCCTAAATTTCCGTAGAAAACTTGTCGACAAACCAAACTCGACCGCCTCTGTGCCCAGTAAGGGAACCGAGACAGGTGGATACCCGACCTTTCGAGCGTTCCTGATTAAATAATATGCGATTTGTTGTGGAAATGACAAGCCAAAAATCCCTTCCCATCGCAGGGATTGCCTGCTATTCTTACGCACCCTGAGCCCTCAGCGAGCCCGCAAGGACGCGGTTTTCGGCATTTTAGGCCCCGGATTTGCCCCTGCAAACCGGCCAAAAATGCAGCGAAACGAAATGCAGCAAGCTCCTTTCGGGAAAGAACTTAGGTACAGAACTTTCACGTGTTTTCCAGTTTGGAGCATCGGCCTCCAATCCGGCATTCCGATAACTACGACCAAGCTAAACCATCCAAGCAGGAGACAGTCAGAAATGACCAAGCCACACAGAAAACTTAAAAAAGCCAACCACGGACAACGAGCCGCCAACAGCAAGGCTCGCAAGGCCAAGCGACGCAAGGTCCGCACCTAACGTCTCTCTGACCTAGCAAGGCAACCAAAGTGGTAGGGAAAGATTTTATCGTCGACCCTGACTCGATCGATTTCGATCGGGTCACGGCCGACATCCATCAGATTCGTAAGCTTAATCCTCAGCGCTTCGAGATGGAGCAGCTGACGGCGATCGTTTTCGAGGACCCCGAAAACGTTACTTGCGTAGGTTACAAAGATGTCTCTGCCGATGAATTCTGGGTTCGAGGCCACATGCCCGGCATGCCTCTGATGCCCGGGGTGGTAATGCTTGAAGCAGTCGCCCAAGTCTGCTGCTACTGCGCGCACAAATACAAACTGCTGGGCGATTCGATGGTCGGTTTCGGCGGTCTGGACGAAGTCCGCTTTCGTGAACCTGTCGTCCCAGGCGATCGGCTGATCGTCATGTGCAAGTTGCTCAAGCTTCGGAAACCCTATTTGCTAGTGTGCCACTTCCAAGGCATCGTTGGTCGCAAATTGGTTGTCGAAGGGAAACTCAAAGGGATACCAATCCCCGTTCAGGTACTTCAGCAGTAATCTGCCATCTACGGCAAACGCTTGTCCACGAAAGGACAGTATCTCCATGCTCTCGATTCCCCGGATCAAGCTCCTGACGGCTTCTTTCCTAGCGTCGATGGTCGCGATGAGCACCTGCGATGCACTTGCTCAAAAGAGCGTCCCAGGCCATACGGCTTACGTCCACCCAGACCCCTGGGGGGCCCGAGTTCGGGAGAATCAAGGTGTCTTGCGATGGCAGGAAAACAATCCGTCTATCCGATGGTGGGGTTTGTTTAAGCACACGGGTAAACTCGGCGCTAAGGTCCTGGTGCGCGGCAAGCCCGAGTCGATCGCTGAACTCAAACTCCGTATCGGAGATCAAGAGCATAAGGCGATTCTTTCAAAGGCTGAGCAGGGGCCAACTGAGGTCGATTTCGGAGTGTTCGAAGTGCAGTTGGACAAGCCATCGCACGTCATGATCGAGCTGATTCGAGGACCGGGCGAAGACATGGATGTCAAGGAACTCAGACTCACTGGGCCGGCTGCTGAAGAGTCGTTTTTTAACCTTAAAGAGCGTCGCAACGCAGCGTCCGTACACCTGATGTACCCGGTTCCACGCGAGGAAAAAGTCGAGGCGTTTTATACCGAGGTTGTCGGTGTCGAAGAGCCAGCAGGGACATTTTATATGGCCTGCGGCTGGCATCGAGGCTATTTCGGAATGCAAGTCAATTCCGCATCCGAACGACGGATCATCTTCAGCGTTTGGGACAGCGGAAATGAAGCCGTCGACCGCAAGAAGGTAGCCAAGGAAGACCGCGTCCAGTTGATGGGAAAAGGCGATGGTGTCTACTCAGGTGACTTTGGAAACGAAGGGACCGGTGGACACAGCCATTTGAAATACCTTTGGAAGACGTCGAGCAAGCAACGGTTTCTTGTAACCGCCGTTCCGACCGACCAGACCCACACGACGTTTTCAGGGTACTGGTTCCATCCCGAGGATAACCAATGGATGCTCATCTCCTCTTGGAATGCGCCCAAAGAGGGCGGCTACATGCGCGGGCTCCATAGCTTCAGCGAGAACTTCCTGGAGATCGGAAGAGCGTCGTGTAGGGAAAGAGTGTTCAGAGCCGTGGGGGGGGGGGGGGGGGGGGGGGGG
>CAILTZ010000363.1 GCA_903837255.1 uncultured Pirellula sp.
CAGCATTCCCTTGATGGTCTTTGCGCGTTTCAACTCAGCATGCGATTTGGGTCGCATCACTTTGAATTAATGTACCGAATCGACGGCGGCTTGAGAAACCCTGGGCCTCCGAGCCCACCTCCGCTCGTCTAACTTCGGTAGGCCAAGCCGATCCACCTGAATCGAATCCCCCCAGGGCTCATCCCTTAACGGAACAGGCCGCAAAGTCGGCAAAGTTTAACGACACTCCCCGCTAAGGGAACTTTCCTCGTTGCAAACCGGTGCCGGACGGTACAATAGACGCAGCTCTTCATCGGCTATTTTAACCGGCTATTTTACCCCGGCTATTTTGCCGCATATATTCAACTTTGGATCCACTTCATGCGCATTCTGGTCACCGGCGGTGGCGGTTTTATCGGCTCGCACCTCACCGAATTCTTCCTCCAACGCGGAGACGAAGTCGTCGTCGTCGACGACTTTAGCACGGGAAGTCGCAGGAATATCGAGCATCTGGAGGCCAACCCCAAGCTGCGGTTGATCTGCTCGGACCTAGCAAGGAACGGTTGCGTTCAAGAGGCCTGCCATGGCGTCGATGCGGTCTACCATTTGGCCGCCGCCGTCGGAGTAGCGCTGATCGCCAAACAACCCACGCAAACGATCCATCGCAACATCTATCCGACCCAACTCCTTCTCGATGAACTTCGAAGGCATCACCTGGCAGGTAAACCCATTCCTCTATTCTTGGCTAGTACCAGCGAGGTCTACGGCAAAAACCCCAAACCGGTCTGGAACGAGTCAGATGATTTGGTCTTCGGCCCAACAACCAAACCTCGCTGGAGCTATGGTGCCAGCAAAGCGATCGACGAATTCCTATGCATGGCATGCGTCCGCGAACACCAGATGCAAATCATCATCGGACGATTCTTCAACGTCGTCGGTCCGCGCCAAACTGGAGCCTACGGAATGGTGCTCCCTAGGTTCGTCGAAGCGGCCATGCAGGGAAAGTCGCTGATGGTACACGACGACGGCCAACAAACACGATGCTTTGCCCATGTCAACGATGTCGTCTATGCCGTTACACAACTGATGCAAAAACCGAAGTGCTTCGGACGTATCTACAACATTGGTTCCGACTCTCCGGTATCGATCCTCGATGTGGCCAAACAAGTCATTTCGATCGTTAACCCCAAAGCTTCCGTCGAGTTTCAATCCTACACTGAAGCTTACGACGAAGACTTCGAGGACATCCGCCGCCGTGTACCAGACCTGGGTCGCCTCAAGAATGCCATCGATTACACTCCTCGCTACCAACTCAGCGATATCATTCGCGACGTTTGGAAAGATCAACAACGCAGTATGCCCTAACCATGTGCACAACTCTCCTCTCCTGCCAACGGTTGCTGATACATCTTTCAATCTTCGTAACTTGTGCCTCTTGGATTGGATGCTCACCCCCAAAGGACAAGCAGACAGCAGAAAAACAGGTTGCGGACAAGCAGACGCAAGACAAGCCCACCGAGACCTTTGAATCTCGACTCAAACGGGCAGAACTACAATTCGCAGAACAGAAACTCGATGAGGCTTGGGCGACATCCAAGGAGCTTCTAGTCGAACAGCCAAACTCCGCATCGGCTCTGTTCCTGGCCTCTCAGATCATGGCCGCCCGCAACAACCTAGCCGGTGCGATTCAACTGATTTCTAGAATCGATCCTGCGGACCCTGCGGCTGGTCCGGCCGCCACCGGCCAACTCTCCGAGTGGCTTGCTCAAAGCGGCGATCTTCCCGGTGCCGAGGCCAAACTGCGGGGCCTGCTGAAACAATACCCCACCGCGACGCCCGCCCTTCGATTGCTCGCGGCAATTCTCCATGCCCAAGGCCGACGCTGGGACGCCGGAAAGGTCCTCGATCGAGTCGTCCGCTTGGGGGACTTCAAAACACCAGATTTGATGAGCCTCGTGGACCTTCGCGATCCCAGCGATGAACAAGACCTGAGAACGGCCTTCCAACAATTCGCTCCAGAAAATCCGCTGAGCCAATTGGGCGAGATCCGACTCCTGATCTATGCCGATCGATGGAAAGATTGCATCGAAAAACTCCAACAATTTACTAAAAGCCATCCCCAGCAACTCGAACCCTGGATCTGGTACGGCGAAGCCCTCCTCGAGACTGGAGAAATCGAAAAAATACCAACTTGGCTTAACAGCGCCCCGGATGGGCATGCTCGTCACCCAGAGTATTGGTACATCGTCGGCCGCTACTGTGTGCTGCAATCGCGATGGGACACCGCCGCTCGTTGCTTTGGAGAAACCCTCGAACTGGACCGTCGGCATGTCGGTGCCTTGCAGTCTCTCTCGGAATGCTTGATGGAAATGAAACAACCCGAACAAGCTCTCGATGTGCGAGAGCAATCGGGAAAACTCGTCCGCATCAAGGACCTTACCAACCAAATCCAAAGAGGTCTGGCCAAAGACCAAGCTTTCTTTGAGATTGCGAAACTCTACGAAGAACTAGGCGACCAAGTTCTAGCCTTCGGTTGGGAAGCAATCGCTCTGGCGCAGACCAAGCAGCCGTTTCCTCAAAGGCTCATCGATTTGCAAAAGGAGCTTCAAGGCGGCAAGGCTGTCGTATCGCCAATCCTGGAAAAACTTCCCGTGAAATCTTGGCCCTTGCCCGACAACCAGCCCGCAAGCTCACCAGCAAACTTGGCTCGAAGCGAAGAAACTGCCACCGCAGAGCCTTCGGCAATCCGACTCGATGATGTCGCTGAATCTCTCGGACTCAATGCTCGTTACGACAATGGCTCGAAAGGAAACAATCATTGGACCACCCTCGAAGGACTCGGCGGTGGTGTATCGGCGATCGATTATGACAGAGACGGTTGGCCCGATCTTTTCTACTCGCAAGCAGGCGATTCTCCGCTTAGCCCCACTCCAGAGTACCTGCCCAAGCAACTGTATCGGTCTTCCCAAGGGTTACGATTCACACCCGTCGAGCGCCAAGCCTACATCGCCGAGGTTGGATACGGACAAGGCACCGGGGTAGCGGACATCGATCAGGACGGCTTCGACGATCTGCTCATCGCAAACATTGGTCAGATCCACTGGTATCGAAACCAAGGGGATGGCACCTTTGAAAGTGTACCCTTGCCCCAAGCCACTGCTCCTTCGATCTGGAACAGTGCCATCCAAGCCGCCGATCTCAATGGCGACTCGCTCCCAGATATCGTCCAGTGCGCTTACATCGACGGCGATGAGTTCCTGACTCGTAAATGCCCCACAGACGCCAATCCCGAATCGGTCTTTTGCCATCCCAAACGGTTCACACCCGGGAAGACCCGCATACTCTGGAACCAAGGTGATGGGACTTGGAAGCTGGCCGATCCCGAGCTTCTCGACTCCCTCGTCGATGGTTATGCCCTAGGTGCTCTGATCACCAATTTAGATCAGTTCGCAGGCAACGATGTCTTCTTAGCCAACGATGTCTCCCCGAACCATTTGCTCTTGAGTGTTGCCCATGCAGGCCAAGCCCCCGTGCTCGAAGAGTGCGCCATCCGCTCGGGTGTTGCCGTCGATCTGCTTGGACGCGCTCAGGCCTCCATGGGAATAGCATGCGGCGATCAAGATCGCGATGGACTACTCGATGTGATCGTCACTAACTTTCGCTACGAGGTTAGCACTCTTTACCGGCAAACCCGACCAGGTTTGTTTACCGATGCGACACGTGTAGCCAAGCTCGGAGAGCCCACCCTCGAATGGCTCAGCTTCGGTTGCCAACTGAGCGACCTAGACAACGACGGTTGGCTCGACTTTGTGACCGTCAACGGCCACATCGACTTCCTCGAGCCATGGCAGATGCCCCCCCAAGTCCTACAGAATCGCAAAGGCAAATTTCAATGGTTGCGAACCCCCAGCCCTGGTAAGTACTTCGACGCCGAGAACGTCGGTCGCTCGCTGACCGCCCTAGACTACAACCGAGATGGCCGGATCGATTTTGCGGTCACGCACTTGGATCGGTCCACGGCTCTACTCTCGAATACCACCCTGAACTCCAACCACTTTGTGCAACTCGAACTCGTCGGCACTCAATCCGAACGCAATGCGACCGGAGCGATCGTTCGAGTCACACGAGCACAAGAGCGATGGGTAAGCTCCGCGAGTGTTGGGGACGGCTACTATGGCACCAATCAACGGCTGATCCATGTGGGACTCGGCACAGCAGATCAAATCGATCGACTGGAAATCGTATGGCCAAGCGGCCAGATTCAGAGCATCGACAACGTGCAAGCCGACCGTCGGTATCGATGGATCGAAGGCGCCCAGCCGCACAGAATAGAACTGGCGAACTGATCGCTTGTTAGGCTTTAGGCTTTAGGCTTTAGGCTTTAGGCTTTAGGCTTTAGGCTTTAGGCTCAATACCGTCAAATCGACATTTGGAACAATTTAGGAAAGCTTGGATTTGAAAGTATTTCG